>CAYOZY010000106.1:0-7187 GCA_964408525.1 uncultured Sphingobium sp.
GCCTGCCGAAGCGCGGCTTCAACAACATCTTCGCCAAGGATTACGCGATCGTGAACCTCGGCGCAGTGCAGAAGGCGGTTGACGCCAAGAAGCTCGATGCCAAAGGCACGATCGATCATGCGGCGTTGAAGGCGGCCGGCCTCGCGCGCGGCGGCAAGGACGGCGTGCGCCTGCTCGGCAAGGGCGATCTCACCGCGAAGCTGAGCTTCACCGTCGCCGGTGCGTCCAAGGGCGCGATCGAGGCGGTCGAGAAGGCGGGCGGCAAGGTCGATGTGATCGAGGTGGTCAGCGCAGCCGACAAGGCCAAGGCCAAGAAGGGCAGCGCCAAGGCAGCCGCCAAGAAGGGCTGATCCCGGCAGGTATTCTATTAGCACGCCCCGCCGCCCCAAATGGGCAGGCGGGGTTTTGCTTTTGGGGTAACGGACGGGGGAGGCAGCTGCACGTTCCCCTCTTGTGTTCCCACCGATAAATCGCCAACTGGACCGGATGAGGAGTCGTCTGCCTCCAATGCCTGTTCACAGGAGCGATGAGAGCCGCTAAGGCAAGTCTTTCGCGCCCGGTCGGGCGCCTGTTATTTGAAGGTCTGGAAGTATAATGGCATCGAGAGCCGACCAGCTTGCATCGAACATCAGCCTCGCGAAATTCGCGCAGGCGACGGAACTCAAGAAGCGCCTGTGGTTCACGTTGGGCGCGCTGATCGTTTTCCGGTTCCTCAGCCATGTGCCGCTGCCCGGTATCGACCCGACGGTGCTGGCCAGCCTCTACAGGCAGACGCAGGGCGGCGTTCTCGATATTTTCAACACCTTTTCCGGCGGCGCGCTGGAGCGCATGAGCCTGATCGCGCTGGGCGTGATGCCCTATATCACCGCGTCTATCGTGGTGCAGCTAGCCGCCTCGCTCTCGCCGCAGCTCGCGGCGATCAAGAAGGAAGGCGAAAGCGGGCGCAAGAAGCTCAACCAGTATACGCGCTATGGAACTGTGGGCCTTACCGCCGTTCAGGGCTATTTCATCGCCGTAGGGCTGGAAAGCTTCGGCGCGGCGCAGGGCATGCAGGCGGTGGTCGAACCTGGCATGCTGTTTCGCCTGACCGCTGTCGTCTCGCTGGTTGGCGGCACCATGTTCCTGATGTGGCTGGGCGAGCAGATCACCGCGCGCGGTATCGGCAATGGCGTTTCGCTCATCATCATGGCAGGTATCGTCGCGCAGCTTCCGGTGACGCTTTCGAATCTGTTCCAGTCGGGTCGGGAAGGTTCGATCTCCGGCCTGCTGATCCTCGGCATCATCATCGTCGGGCTGGGCCTCATCGCCTTCATCTGCTTCATGGAGCGGGCGCAGCGCCGGGTGCTGATCCAGTATCCCAAGCGCCAGACGCGCCAAGGCCTGATGCAGGCGGACCGCAGCCATCTTCCGCTCAAGGTCAACACTGCGGGCGTGATCCCGCCGATCTTCGCCAGCTCGCTGCTGCTCATGCCGCTCACGGTTTCGAAGCTGGGCAGCAATCAGGTCGCGGGTGAGAGCGCGTGGGGTGATTTCGTGCTCTCGCTCAACCAGTATCTGAGCCACGGCAGCCCGGTCTACATGGCGCTCTATGGTCTGGGCATCATATTCTTCTGTTTCTTCTACACGGCGCTGGTTTTCAACCCGGAAGAGACGGCGGAGAATCTCAAGAAGAATGGCGGCTTCATTCCGGGCATCCGGCCGGGCAAGAACACCGAAAATTATCTCGATTATGTGCTGACACGGATAACGGTGATCGGCGCGGCCTATCTGGCGATCATCTGCCTGCTGCCCGAATGGGCGATCAGTCAGGCGGGCATCCCCTTCTACCTTGGTGGGACTAGCCTGCTCATCGTCGTCAATGTAACGGTCGACACGGTGACGCAGATACAAAGCCATCTGCTCGCGCATCAATATGGCGATCTGATCAAGAAAGCGAAGCTCAAGGGACGTATGCGCTGAACCGCTGCATCAGGAAGCGCCTTAACAGGGGACGGACATGAATATCATTTTGCTGGGGCCTCCGGGGGCGGGAAAAGGCACGCAGGCGAGCCGGCTTGTCGAAAGCCGGGGCATGGTTCAGCTTTCGACCGGCGATATGCTGCGCGCTGCGGTGAAGGCAGAAACGCCCGTGGGGTTGCAGGCCAAGGCCGTGATGGAATCGGGTGGGCTGGTTTCGGACGAGATCGTTTCCGGCATCATCGGCGAGGCGCTTGACGCGCTTTCGGCGGGGCAGGGCGTGATCTTCGACGGCTATCCGCGGACGCAGGCGCAGGCCCATTCGCTGGACGAGCTGTTGAGCGCCCGCGCTCGCAAGCTGCACCATGTCATTGAGCTGGATGTCGACGAGGACGCGCTGGTAGAGCGCATTACTGGGCGCTTCACCTGTGCTTCTTGCGGTGAAGGATATCACGACACGTTCAAGCAGCCCGCCAGAGAGGGCGTATGCGACAAGTGTAACGGCACCGAGTTCAAGCGCCGCGCCGACGACAACGAGGAGACCGTGCGCACCCGCATGGCGGAATATCGCGCCAAAACCGCGCCGATCCTGCCCATCTACGAGGCGCGAGGCATAGTCAGCCGCGTCGACGGCATGGCCGACATGGACGATGTGACGGTGGCGATCGCGGCGATACTCGATAGCTGACAGCCGCTGAACGACCGGCTATTATATTTCTCTTCTTTCCGGGGGAATGATGGTCAGGCTTGATCGACATGCGAGGCTATTGGCCCTCTGCCTTGCAGCGCTGGCCGGATATGTCGATGCGATTGGTTTCATTCAGGTTGGCGGCTTCTTCGTCTCGTTCATGAGCGGCAACAGCACCCGACTGGCAGTTGGCCTGATGGATCATGCCGCAGACTGGATGAAAGCTGCGGGTTTGCTGCTGGCATTTTTCCTCGGAGTTATCTCCGGCTCCCTCTTGGGACGGAAGATACGGCGCAGGCACCGGGCCGTCCTCGCGCTGGTCTCGACGATTCTGTTTCTCGCGGCTCTGGCGGGGCAAGCCGAGCTATTGTTGCTGTCGGCCTTGGCATTGGCCTTTGCCATGGGAGCGGAGAACGCGACATTCGAGCGGGACGGCGAAGTTCTGGTCGGGTTGACCTATATGACGGGGACATTCGTCAAGGCCGGACAACGTATCGCCGGGGCGATGCTGGGCGAGGACAGGCGCGCATGGATGCCGCATATGATGTTGTGGGTGGCGCTGGTCGGTGGCGCGGTAGCGGGTGCTGCGATGCAGACGTATTTCGGTGCGCTGTCATTGTGGTGCGCGGTTGCTGTTTCGGCGGCTTGTTGCGTGGCTGCGGGCAAACTCGATGTTCAATCCGCCGAAACCGACGACGCCCAAGCGTAGCCCCGATAGAGCGGGCGGAATTCGACGCGCCGCCCATGGCGCCTGGCCAGTTCTCCAAGGACAGCAGGCAGGTCGGCGTGGGGCGTGACATGAAATTGGCGCAACCATGCGAACAGCAGGCGCCTGAACCAGCGAGGCAATCGCTCCTGCTGACCGAAATCGACGATATGGAGCGAGCCGTCTGGCGCGAGTGCGGAGATCGCCTCCTCCAGCGCGGCCTCCCATCCGGGGATCATCGAGAGCGTGTAGGACAGGAAGATGCGGTCGAAGCGTCGTCCCGCAAGCGCCGGCGCTGCGGAGAAATTGCTGGCATCGGCTTCAACGAGCGTGATCCTTAGGGCCATGCCGCGCCGCGCGATAGAGGCTTGCGCGGTTTCGAGCATCGCCGCGCTGATGTCGAGGCCGGTGAAACCTGCCCCTGGCCAGCGGCGCGCGGCGGCGATCAGGTTGCGCCCGGTGCCGCAACCGACCTCAAGGATGGCCATTCCCCGCTGTGCGTCCAGTCCGGCGATCAGCCGATCACGCCCCAGCAGATAAAATTTGCGGGTAAGATCATAGAAGTGGCGCTGGGTGCGATAGACGCCATCCATGCGTGCGCCATGATTGTGCGCCGCCACCGCATCCATGGTCAGCCCTTGCGAATATAGAGGTGGAACCCGCCATAGATGGCGGAGCGATCGCGCCGCGTCCATTCCAGCGAACGGAGTTCATCATATCCCCATTGCGAGAGAAGTTCGTCGGGCAGACGACCGGGCAACAGCGTGGGCGCGGCGGCGGTGCGGAAGATGACGCGGGCGCCAGGGCGGCTGGTGCGGGTTATTTCGCTCCACAGGCGGCTCAGCACTGCGTCGGTCATCCAGTCCTGCGCGTCGAGCAGCACATAACGGTCGAAGGCGCCATCCTTATGCCGAGCGAGATAGTCCGCGAAGTTGCAATGATGGATGCTGGCGCGGTCGAGATTGTCGAGCAGCGCATCATAATGGCGTGCTTCGAGATAAGGCGGCAGCGAGGCATCGGGCATCTGCGCATAACCGCGCCCGAAGGCTTGCTGCGCGAAATAATTGACACGGATATCGAAATCGCAGGCGAGCTTTTCCAGCCGCTGCTTCAGCACGCCAGCCATGCCGGTCGCCTCGCCGTCGCAAAGCGCTTCGAACTGGGCGGGTGGGATACCGAGGCCGAAGAGGGAGGCGGGCTGCTGTGTGAGCCAGCGGACGAACTTGCGGTCGAACAATGGGGCCATTTTGCGTTCGAAAATCGCGCGCTGCTCATCAACCGATCCCGCTGTCAGCAGCTCCCGCGGGTCGATGCGATAGAGACGGGCGACGACATGGGCGGCGGAGATGAACTGGCCTAGCAGGCCGCGCGTGTAGACATTTCTGGCAAAGGCGTTGATGCGCTTGCGCCCCACCAGATCGCGACCTTCCCAATAGCGGGTCGTGACATCGTCGAGATGCGGGCGGACATGCTGCCTGTAGGCGGCAATATTGGCGCGCTGTCCCGATTGCGCGAAAAAACGGTGGAACGCCGCGTGATCGGGCAGGTGGCGCGCGGCCGCGAGCTTGAGCTTGCCCAGCGCCACATGGGCGGTGTTGAGGTCGACCGCATGAAGTGAGCGCGGCCCTGCGGTGAGGTAGGACAGCATGTTGCACCCGCCGCTGGCGATGGTCACGATGTCGCTGTCTGGTCTCAGATCCATCGCCTCCATGTCGACGAGAGGATCTTCCCATATCTGTGCATAGACAAGTCCTCGAAAAGCGAAGGAGAAGGCCCGCTCCATAAGCCCTTTGGCCGACATATGGTCATTCTGGACCACGGCGGCGCCCACTGCGCGGGCGGTTTGCTGGCGATGACTGGAACCGATCATGATTGCATCCTCGATGGGCTGATGAATCCGCCCGCTAGCCATGTCATGTGACCGGGCGATGAAGCTTTGATGTCGGTTTTATGAGTGCGCGAACCGGCAGCAGTTTGTTCCCCACAAGTTTACATGCATTTTAACCGAAATCGGCTATGAGGCGCGCATGAAAGCCGATGCGCGTGGGGGCGAAGGCCGGCCGGACCGCCCGAAAATCCGTTTGATCGAACTCGACGCGCTGCGCGGCATCGGGGCGATCGCGGTTGTCCTCTATCATCTGACGACGCGCTTCCCCCAGATGTTCCCCAAGGCGGATCATGTCCCCTTCACCTTCTGGGAAGGGGAATATCGGGTACTGCTGTTCTTCGCGATTTCGGGCTTCGCGATCTTCTTCACGCTGGAGAGGATCGGTTCGGTCGCGGATTTCGCCGTGAACCGTTTTTCGCGCCTGTTTCCGGCCTATTGGGTGGCGATCCTGCTGACGCTCGGCTTCGTCCATCTGGGCGACATAGGGGCGCTCAAGATCCCGCCGGGCAGCGCGCTGGTCAACTTCACCATGCTACAGGGCTTTCTTTATCTCCCGGCGGTTGACGGGGTTTACTGGACGCTGACGGTCGAGCTGGGCTTCTATGCGTCGATGATCGGCCTGTGGCTGCTGCTCGGCAAAGGCATGAAGCGGCTGGAACCTATGCTGCTGCCCTGGCTCGCGCTCCGGTTGCTGATGGGGGTGTGGGAGGGCTTTCCTTCGCGACTCGCGGTGCTGCTGGTTTTGCAGTTCCTGCCCTTCTTCCTGATCGGCATGCTCTATTACCGCATCTGGTCCGGCCAGCGGCGCTGGTATCAGCAGTTACCCTATTTCGCCGCGCTGCTCGCGACATCGCTGCTGGTGGACCGGATGGATTTCTTCTGGGCGGCCTGCGCGCTGATCGCGGTTTTCGCGGCGATGCTGGGCGGCGCGTTGCGTTTCCTGTGCGTGGCGCCGGTGCTGTGGTTCGGAGCGATCAGCTATCCGCTCTATCTGCTGCACGAGAATATCGGCTTCGTCATCATGCTTAAGGCGCAGGCCGCGCATGTGAACCATTGGGTGAGCCTTGCGTTTGCCGCGACCGCAGTGACGCTGATGGCGTGGCTGTCGCACCACTATGTCGAGCTGCCGGCGGCGCGATGGATCAGTCGCAAATGGAAAGCGCGTCGTTCGCGCCTTGCAGAAGGGGTGGCGGAAGCGGCCTGACCGAGCGGTGCTTCAGTATGCGGCTCTCGCGATGCGCGGAATATCCGCCCGGCTGCCGCGCTGAAAGGCGACTTCCTTTATCATCGAGATCAGTTCGTCCGCCTGCGCGATCATACGCGATTTGTTGAAACACCCGGCGGCGCCGCGCTCGGTCGCCTGCACGCGCAGGTCGGAACCTTCGCGCATCAGCGAGGAAAGCATGATAACGGGTCGGGGCTGCTTCTTCATGATCTTTTCGAGCACCTCCATGCCGTCCATGCCGGGCATGGCGATGTCGAGGGTCACGACATCCGGGTCGGTCTCGTCGATGAGTTGAAAGGTCTCTTCAGCATCACTGGCTATGCCCACAATGCGCAGCGAAGGGTCGCGCTCCAGCAGCACTTCCAGCATCGCGCGTATGGTGACGGAATCGTCGACCACCAATATCGTTGTATATCTCAATTCTGTTCTCCGCCGTTCCGTTGCAACCCCATGGGACGGAACAACCTCGATACTCTGCGATATTTTGGTTAACAGGCGGTGAATCTCAAGCGCTTCGCTTGACAGCTTCCGGGCGACTCGATAAGGACCGCCGCTTCCAACACATTTGGCAGCGGCGATGTCTGAAACGGGGCGTCGGCCGTGCTTTTTGTGTCCCGGAAGCAAGGTGCCGCATATGCCGCCTGTAACAAGGCTAAGCATGCGGTGGACGCTTTGAGATGGGGCGATGCCAAACGCCCTGTGGAGCAGGAGAAAGACTTTCATG
>CAYOZY010000106.1:7197-9300 GCA_964408525.1 uncultured Sphingobium sp.
CGTCAACATCCCGACGAACAAGCGCGTTATCATCGCGCTCACCTACATTCACGGCATTGGTCGCAAGACCGCCGTCGACATCGCCGACAAGCTGGGCATCGACCACAGCCGCCGGGTTCAGGATCTTTCGGACGCCGAAGTGCTCCAGATCCGCGAGACGATCGACGCGGGCTATCAGGTGGAGGGCGACCTTCGCCGTGACACCGCGATGAACATCAAGCGCCTGATGGATCTCGCCTGCTATCGCGGCCTGCGCCATCGCAAGGGCCTGCCGGTTCGCGGTCAGCGCACGCACACCAATGCGCGCACCCGCAAGGGCAAGGCCAAGCCGATCGCGGGCAAGAAGAAATAAGAACAATCCACGGGATTGCTCATTGTTTCTTCTCCGCCGGATGGCGCCCTCCCTGGGCACCCCATCCGCCCAACACGTTTCTGAAGTAGGAAAAAGTCTATGGCACGGGAACCTCAGCGCATAAAACGGCGCGAGCGCAAGAATATCTCGGCAGGCGTTGCCCATGTAAACGCCAGCTTCAATAACACGATGATTACCATCACCGACGCTCAGGGCAATGCGATAAGCTGGTCCTCGGCCGGGATGATGGGCTTCAAGGGATCGCGCAAGTCCACGCCCTATGCGGCGCAGGTCTGCGCGGAGGATGCCGGTCGCAAGGCGGCGGAACATGGCGTGCGCACGCTCGAAGTCGAGGTGAAGGGACCGGGTTCGGGTCGTGAATCGGCCCTTCGCGCGTTGCAGGCGGTTGGTTTTACCATCACGTCGATCCGCGATGTGACGCCGATCCCGCACAACGGCGTCCGCCCATCCAAGCGTCGTCGCGTCTGATTTGAATCCCGTACGGGGTGGCGGACGCGCCGCCTCGCAATTTGCATCGGCCGGGGTTCTCTTCTGACACAGCAGAGCGCTCCCGCCACATTCCCAGGGGAAATACATGACTGTCAACATGAAGAACTGGCAGGAATTGAAGAAGCCCAACAGCCTCGAGATCAAGTCGAGCGGCGATGGGCGACGCAAGGTGACCTTTGTCGCCGAGCCGCTGGAACGCGGTTTCGGTCTGACGCTGGGCAACGCGCTGCGCCGGGTTCTCCTTTCCTCGCTGCAGGGTGCAGCCGTTACCTCGATCAAGATCGAGAATGTGCTGCATGAGTTCTCCAGCCTTGCCGGCGTGCGCGAGGATGTGACCGACATCGTCCTCAATGTGAAGCAGATCGCGCTGAAGATGGAGGGCGAAGGCCCCAAGCGGCTTCAGCTTTCCGCCACCGGGCCCGCCGAAGTGAAGGCGGGCGACATCGCGGTCTCGGGTGACATCGAGGTGATGAACCCCGATCTGGTCATCTGCCACCTCGACGAAGGCGCTTCGCTCAACATGGAGCTGACCGCCGACACGGGCAAGGGCTATGTCCCCGCCGTCGCCAACCGTCCGGCCGATGCGCCGATCGGCCTTATCCCGGTCGATGCGCTCTATTCGCCCGTGCGCCAGGTCGCCTACAAGGTGGACAACACCCGCGTCGGGCAGGAGCTGGACTATGACAAGCTCAGCCTGACGGTCGAAACCGACGGCACCGTGACGCCGGAAGACGCGCTCGCCTATGCCGCACGCATCCTGCAGGACCAGTTGCAGCTTTTCGTGCATTTCGAGGAAGCGCTGTCGGCGCCTGCGGCTGCCGTCTCGTCGGGCATGGGCGCTGCGGCATCGGAAGGCGAGAGCAACGCGAACGTCATCAACCGCTATCTGCTCAAGAAGGTCGACGAACTGGAGCTTTCGGTGCGCTCGGCCAACTGCCTCAAGAACGACAACATCATCTACATCGGCGACCTGGTCCAGAAGACCGAGGCCGAGATGCTCCGCACGCCGAACTTCGGCCGCAAGTCGCTCAACGAGATAAAGGAAGTGCTCTCGTCGATGGGCCTGCGCCTCGGCATGGACATTCCCGGCTGGCCGCCGGAGAACATCGAGGAGATGGCCAAGAAGCTCGAACAGGAGCTGCTGGGCTAAACTCCTCGCGCTGCCGGCGTCCCCGCGGAAGCGTGGGGACTGGGTTGGTGGAACTAATTAGGGCAATCGGCGGCCGCCCCAAGCGCCGCCA
>CAYOZY010000107.1:0-9256 GCA_964408525.1 uncultured Sphingobium sp.
GCCGCGCGTGCTCTCTGCAAGGAGAAGCGTACATGACTGAACTGACGAAGCCGGGCGTAAAGCCCGCGCGCCCCTATTTTTCCTCCGGTCCATGCGCGAAGCCGCCGGGCTGGGAAGCCTCCAGACTAGCCACAGACTCGCTGGGCCGCTCGCATCGCGCGAAGATCGGCAAGGCACGCCTTGGCCTCGCCATCGACCTGATGCGCGAAGTGCTCGGCGTGCCCGCTACGCATCGCATCGGCATCGTGCCGGGCTCCGACACTGGCGCTTTCGAAATGGCGATGTGGACGATGCTGGGCGCGAAGCCCGTCACCACGCTGGCGTGGGAGAGCTTCGGCGAGGGTTGGGTCACGGACGCCGCGAAGCAGCTCAAGCTCGAGCCGACGATCCTGCGCGCCGACTATGGCAGCATTCCTGATCTGAACGCGGTCGACTGGTCGAACGACGTGCTCTTCACATGGAACGGCACGACATCCGGCGCGCGCGTTCCGAACGGCGACTGGATCGCCGACGACCGCGAGGGTCTCTCCTTCTGCGACGCGACCTCGGCGGTATTCGCCTATGTCATGCCGTGGGACAAGCTCGACGTGACGACCTTCTCCTGGCAGAAGGTGCTGGGCGGCGAAGGCGGCCATGGCGTCATCATCCTCGGCCCGCGCGCGGTCGAGAGGCTCGAAAATTACACCCCTGCATGGCCGCTGCCCAAGGTGTTCCGTCTCGTTTCCAAGGGCAAGCTCGCTGAGGGCGTGTTCAAGGGCGAAACGATCAACACGCCGTCGATGCTGGCGGTCGAGGATGTGATCTTCGCGCTGGAGTGGGCGAAGTCCGTCGGCGGGCTCTCCGGCCTGATCGCGCGCAGCAAAGCCAATGCGGCGGCGCTGGGCAAGATCGTGGAGCAGCGGAGCTGGCTTGGCCATCTCGCGCCCGATGCCGCGACCCGCTCCACCACCAGCGTATGCCTCACGGTTGAGGGCGCGGACGAAGCCTTCATCAAGGCGATGGCCGGTGCGCTGGAGAAAGAGGACGCCGCCTATGACATCGCGGGCTATCGCGATGCTCCTGCGGGCCTGCGTATCTGGTGCGGCGCGACAGTCGAGACGGCGGACATAGAGGCGCTGGGGCCGTGGCTCGACTGGGCCTATGCCTCCGCCAAGGTTCCGGCCGCCTGACATTTCGAGCAGGCCCGGCGTCGATCGGGCCGCTTCCCCCCATATTTTCGACAAGGAGCATATCCATGCCCAAAGTACTTATTTCCGACAAGATGGACCCGCAGGCGGCGCAGATTTTCCGCGACCGCGGCGTCGAGGTGGACGAGATTACCGGCAAGACGCCGGAAGAGCTGAAGGCGATCATCGGCCAATATGATGGCCTTGCGATCCGCAGCTCGACCAAGGTAACGCCGGAAATTCTCGAAGCCGCCACCAACCTGAAGGTGATCGGTCGCGCGGGCATCGGCGTCGACAATGTCGATATCCCCTATGCGTCGTCCAAGGGCGTCGTGGTGATGAACACGCCGTTCGGCAACTCGATCACCACCGCCGAACATGCCATCGCGCTGATGTTCGCGCTCGCGCGGCAGCTTCCCGAAGCCAATGAACAAACCCAGGCCGGCAAATGGCCCAAGAACGACTTCATGGGCGTCGAGGTGACCGGCAAGACGCTGGGCCTGATCGGCGCGGGCAATATCGGCAGCATCGTCGCTAGCCGCGCGCTTGGCCTGAAGATGAAAGTCGTCGCGTTCGATCCGTTCCTCACCCCCGAACGCGCGATCGAGATGGGCGTGGAGAAGGTCGATCTCGAGACGCTGCTCGCGCGGGCTGATTTCATCACCCTGCACACGCCTTTGACCGACCAGACGCGCAATATCCTGAGCAAGGAAAATCTTGCGAAGACCAAAAAGGGCGTGCGCATCATCAACTGCGCGCGCGGCGGCCTTGTCGACGAGGCGGCGCTCAAGGAAGGGCTGGATAGCGGCCACATCGGCGGCGCCGCGCTGGACGTGTTCCAGACCGAACCGGCGAAGGACAGCCCGCTTTTCGGGACGCCGAACTTCATCTGCACGCCCCATCTGGGCGCTTCGACCAACGAGGCGCAGGTTAATGTCGCCCTGCAAGTAGCCGAGCAGCTTTCCGATTATCTGATGACCGGGGGCGTCACCAACGCGCTCAACATGCCCTCGCTCTCCGCCGAGGAAGCCCCGAAGCTCAAGCCCTATATGGCGCTCGCCGAAAAGCTCGGATCGCTGGTGGGTCAGCTCGCCGCCGACGATCTCGACAATGTCGCGATCGAAGTGGAGGGCGCGGCGGCTGAGCTCAACATCAAGCCGATCACCGGCGCCGTGCTGGCCGGGTTCATGCGTCGCTATTCGGACACGGTGAACATGGTCAACGCGCCCTATCTGGCGAAGGAGCGCGGCCTCGATGTGCGCGAAGTGCGGCACGACCGCGAGGGCAATTACCACACACTGGTTCGCGTCACCGTAAACACCAGCCAGGGCGAGCGTTCTGTCGCCGGCACGCTATTCGGCAACAGCGCCCCGCGCCTTGTCGAGATGTTCGGCATAGGCGTCGAAGCGGAGCTTGAGGGCCATATGCTCTATATCGTCAACGAAGATGCGCCCGGCTTCATCGGCCGGGTCGGCACCACGCTGGGCGAGGCGGGCATCAACATCGGCACGTTCAACCTCGGCCGCCGCAATGCGGGCGGGGAGGCGGTGCTGCTGCTCTCGGTTGACAGCGCGATCCCGCAGAATGTGCTCGATGCGGTGTGCAAGCTGCCGGGCGTGAAGCGGGTGAAGGCGCTCAAATTTTGATGGTTCAGCATAGCTGAAACGGAGCGGGCTGGTGCAGCTCCAAAACATATTAGGCCCCGGCGGTTCTACTGGACTGTCGGGCCTTTTTCTTTAAAGAAACGCGCATGAGCGTAACCAACCGTCCACCCGGCCTTCTTCCCGAAGGCCTTTCCGACCGCCTGCCACCGCAGGCCGAAGCATCGGCGCGGGTTGTGCGCGCGGTGCTCGATACGGTCGCGTCGCATGGCTATGCGCGGGTGTCGCCACCAATGGCCGAATATGAGGATACGCTCCTGTCGCGGCTGCAATCGGCGGGCGCTCAGGATCTGGTGCGCGCCATCGATCCGGTGTCGGGCCGCACGCTTGCGCTCAGGCCCGATATTACCGCGCAGGTCGGGCGTATCGCCGCGACACGGATGGCGGGCGCTGCGCGGCCCTTGCGCCTTTCCTATGCAGGGCAGGTGTTGAAGTTGCGCGCAGACCAGCTCCGCCCCGAACGCGAGGAGATGCAGGTCGGCGCCGAGCTGATCGGCACGGACAGCGTGGCGGCCGCGACCGAGGTCGTATCGGTGGCGATAGAGGCGCTGCGGGCTGCGGGCGTTTCGGGAATAACCATCGACTTTACCCTGCCCGATCTGGTCGACCGGCTCGCCGCCGGACCGATGCCGCTGAACCCCGATCTGATCGAGCAAGTGCGCGCGCGTCTCGACGCGAAGGATGCAGGCGGTCTGGCGGCGCTGGGGGAGCCGGCTGCGGCCTATCTGCCGCTCATCGAGGCGGCGGGGCCGTTTCACGCGGCGATGGAGCGTCTGGAAGCCCTCGATGCCGGAGGCGTTCTCGCCGGCCGGATCGCGGCGCTGCGCGCCATCGTAAAACCCATAGACTGGGACATCACCCTGACCCTCGACCCGACCGAGCGCCATGGCTTCGAATATCAGCGCTGGTTCGGCTTCTCGATTTTTGCTGAAGGCTTCGTCGGCGAAATCGGGCGCGGCGGCAGCTATGCCATTGCGCGCGCCGGGGGCGATGCGGAACCGGCCATCGGCTTCTCGCTCTATCCCGATCCGCTGATCGATGCCGGTTTCGGGCAGGAGACGGCGCGCTCGCTCTTCCTGCCGCTCGGCCATGATGCGGAACGGGCCGGTGTACTGCGCGCGGAAGGCTGGCGCACCGTTGCGGCGCTTGCGCAAGGCGATGACGGCGCCGCGCTGGGTTGCTCGCACTGGCTCAATGGAGACACGCCTCGCGCCTATTAGAGCGATTTCCAGTCAAATGTCATCATTTGACGATTCAGAAATCGCGGTAAAACAAAGGCATAGAGCGGTCGATCTGATTCAATGAGATCGAAAGCCGCTCTAAAGAGCGACTTTGGTGCATTATACCAAGCTGCGTTGATCGTGACCGATCGCAGCTTGGCGACGCTCAGGCGCCGCGCGGGCTGATACCCACCTGCCATGAGTCAATCTCATTGCAGGTCGGTATAACTCCAAATCATGCTTTTCATGGAAAGTTTCGTGAATTATGCCGGTAGCGACAGCGAAGTCGTTTCCGGGGGATGTTTGATGCGGTTCAAATATTGGGAAAGAATAACAAGAGCATATTTTCTCGCTATTTTCTTGTCGTTATTCACCGCTATTCCCTCTCATGCCGCTCCCGCGCTGTCTGTATATGGCAAGCTGCCGGGTTTCGAGCGGGCGACGATTTCCGCGTCGGGCGATCATATTGCCATCATCGGCGACATGGATGGCAAGCGGCGGCTGCTGGTTCTCGACAGGGCTTCCAAGCCGGTGAAAGTTCTCGAAATTCCCGACATCAAGATAGTGGGCCTGCAGTGGGCCGGCGACGGGCATCTGCTGCTTGAACGTTGGAATACGGCCACGCTAGGCATCGACTTCACCGCCGACAAGGCAGAACTTTATTCGGTTCTGGTCATTCCGATGTCGGATGAAAAGCCATGGAGCGTTCTGCAGAAGCGCAAGGATGTCACCGGCGGAATAAGGAATTTCTACGGCATCAGCGAGCGCGAAGGAAAGTGGTACGGCTATTTCAGCGCCATCACACTGGACAAATCCACGCTTGGCGGCGACTATCAGCTTAATACAACCCGCCCCATGCTCTATGAGGTCGATCTTCAGGACGGCGGCTCGAAAAAAATCTCCGACCGGGTCGGCGAGGATGGCTGGCGCAGTTGGCTGGTGGGGCAGGACGGCAAGGTCGGCGCCAGCCTGGATTACTGGACCAAGTCGGGCAACTGGGTTCTCCATCGCGGCATGCTGGACAGCATCGCCAAGGGGCAGAACAAGCTGGGCGACGTCAACCTCGTTGCTTTCGGTTCGGGCGGCGACACAGTGATCTATAATGAAGCGGATACCGACAGTGGCGAGGGCCATTGGTACGAAGTTCCGCTGGCCGGAGGCGAGGCAAAGGAGATATTGGCGGACGTCTATGTCCACGGCATGATTCGCGATAACCGCTCTCGCCGCCTGATCGGTTATCGACTGGAAGGCGACCGCCCCGCCTATCATTTCTTCAAGCCATATCACCAAAAGGTGATGGACGCGGTGCTAAAGGCGTTTCCGGGGATCAGCGTGTATCTGGTCGACTGGAACGACGCGTTCAACCGCCTGATCGTCGAAACCCAGGGGCCGAGCGATCCCGGCACGTGGAATATCATCGATGTAAAGTCCGGCAGGGCCGATATTCTCGGAACATCCTATCCGATGGCGGGGAAGGATGTCGGCCCGATGAAGATGGTTCAATACAAGGCGCAGGACGGCACGGATATCGAGGCGGTGCTCACCCTGCCGCCCGGTCGCGAGGCGAAAAAGCTTCCGGTCGTCGTCATGCCCCATGGCGGCCCTTCTTCGCGCGACTATCCCAATTTCGACTGGATGGCGCAGGCTTTCGCTTCGCGCGGCTATGCGGTTTTGCAGCCGAATTTCCGTGGGTCGACTGGCTATGGCGCCGCCTTCGAGCGGGCGGGCGATGGTCAATGGGGCCGCAAGATGCAGACCGATATTTCGGACGGCCTGGCGTATATGGTGGCTCAGGGCGTCGTTGACCCCAAGCGCGCCTGCATCGTGGGCTGGAGCTATGGCGGATATGCCGCGCTTGTCGGGGTGACTCTGCAACAGGGGCTATATCGCTGCTCCGTTTCGATGGCGGGTATCGGAAATGTTGTGGCGCTGCGCAATTCGGAGGTCAGGGAAAGCGGAAACAATGTCACCGTGTCCCGCAACCTGAAGCAGCAATTGGGGACGGGCGATCTGGACAGCATTTCCCCGGTCCGTTTTGCCGACAAGGCCGATGCGCCGGTTCTGCTGATCCATGGCAAGGACGATACCGTCGTTCTTTATGACCAGAGCAACGATATGGCCGCGGCCCTGCGTAAGGCTGGCAAGCCGGTGGAATTCGTTACATTGCCCGGAGGGGATCACTGGCTCGTGAACGGCGAAACGCGTCTCAAGATGCTGGAGGCGGCGGTGGGATTTGTCGAAAAGCACAATCCGCCTGCCCCTGCGCCGTGACGCCTGCTCGCGACAGCCGGGCGAGCGCTATTCCTCCCGGCCCTTGAGTTCGTCGCCATGCAGATGCGCGACGTGGATCACGTTGGTCGAACCGGGGGTGCCGAAGGGGACGCCGGCGAGCACGATGATCTTGTTGCCGCCCTCGGCGAGCTTGTGACGCAACACCATGCGGCGGGCCTTGCCGATCATCTCCTCGAAGCTGCCGATGTCCTTGGTGCGCACCGCATGCACACCCCAGAGCAGCCCCATGCGCCGTGCGGTCGCGATACGCGGAGTGAGCGCCAAAATCGGCGTGTGGGGCCGCTCGCGCGAAACACGGCGTACCGTGCTGCCCGACGAGGTGAAGCACACGATCGCCCTGGCATCGGCCGTGCGGGTGATGCTGCCCGACGCTTCGGCAAGCGCATCCGCAGTGGTGGCGTCGGGCTTGGTTTCGGTGAAATGCAGCCGGGCGAGATATTCCGGGTCGGCCTCCACGCTTTTCGCAATGTCGTCCATCATCGCGACCGCCTCGCGCGGCCAGTCTCCCGCCGCCGTTTCCGCCGAGAGCATGATCGCGTCCGCGCCGTCGTAGATCGCGGTGGCGACATCCGACACTTCGGCGCGGGTGGGGGTGGGCGCCTTTATCATCGATTCGAGCATTTGCGTCGCGACCACCACCGGGCGGCCCATGCGCCGCGCGCAGGCAACGATCCGCTTTTGCAGCGGCGGCACGGCCTGAGGCGGCAGCTCGACGCCCAGATCGCCGCGGGCGACCATCACGCCATCGGCCAGCTCCAGTATCTCGTCGAGCCGTTGCAACGCCGCTGGCTTTTCTATTTTAGCCATCAACGCGCCATAGCCGCCCATCAGTCGTCGCGCCTCGGCGAGGTCTTCCGGCCTCTGCACGAAGGAAAGCGCGATCCAGTCGGCGCCCTGCTGGACGGCAAAGGCGAGATCGCGCCGGTCCTTCTCGGTGAGCGCCGCCATGGGCAGCACGACATCGGGCACATTGACGCCCTTGCGGTTCGACAGCGGCCCGCCGACCTCGACGATCGTGTCGATATGGTCGGGCTTCACCGATTTCACGCGCAGCACCAGCTTGCCGTCATCGATCAAAAGCCGCGTTTCCGGCTCAATAGCCTCGTAAATTTCGCCATGGGGCAGGTTGACCCGCTTTTCGGTTCCCGGCGCCTGGTCGCGGTCGAGCACGAATTTCGCCCCGGCCTTCAGCGTGACGAGATTGTCCGCGAACGTGCCGACCCGCAGCTTTGGTCCCTGCAAATCCGCGAGAATCGTCGTGGGGCGGCCATAGTCCTTTTCGAGCGCGCGGATATGGGCGATGCTCGCGCCATGGTCCTCATGCGCGCCGTGGCTCATGTTGATGCGAAAGGCGTCTGCACCGGCGAGATACAGCTCGCGGATCATGTCCTCGCTGTTGCTGGCAGGGCCGAGCGTGGCGAGGATGCGGACTTTGCGGGCGCGGGGAGAGAGGGTTTTCAAGATGGCTCCTCGGAACGGGAAAGCGGATTTCCCTACTGTTTATCGACGGCGACAGGCGTTATCACCGCCGCATTACATATATAGTATCGAGGAATCCTTATCATGACCGGACCGATAATCAATGACGCCGCGGCGGCAGCGGCATTTCGCCGCCTCGTCAGCCATTTGCAGCATCGCACCGACGCGCAGAATGTCGACCTGATGGGTCTGGCGGGTTTCTGCCGGAACTGCCTGTCGGAGTGGCTTGCCGAAGCCGATGGCGCGATGAGCAGGGATGAGGCGCGCGAAGCGATCTACGGCATGCCCTATGCGGAATGGAAGAAGGCGCACCAGAACGAAGCGACGCCGGAACAGCTCGCCCGCATGGAAGAAAGCGTGGCAAAAAACCGGGCGGGCCATTAGAGCGGTTCGCTCACCGATTCACCATAAGGAGAACCCATGAGCGAGGGCAATATCGCCGCCGACCAGCTGCGCCTTTTCATCGAACGCATCGAGCGGCTGGAAGAAGAGAAGAAGGGCATCGCCGACGACATCAAGGATGTCTATGCCGAGGCCAAGGCGACGGGCTATGACACCAAGACGATGCGCGCTATCGTGCGCCTGCGGAAAATGGAGAACCATGTCCGGCAGGAAGCCGAGGCGCTGCTGGAGACGTATAAATCGGCCTTGGGAATCGAATGATCCGGGGGATCATTCGCAAGTCCGATGCGACGGGTTTGTAATAGGAGGAGGCTGGAATGGCGCAATCACCCTGGGGTTCGGCACCGACTGGTAGCGGCGACAGCGGTATGATCGTGACGACGACCAATGCAATTGAAGGCCGCCCGGTGCAGCAGTATCACGGCATCGTCACCGGCGAGGTGATCGTCGGCGCGAACATCTTCCGCGATCTGTTCGCCGGCATCCGCGACATCGTGGGCGGGCGGGCCGGAGCCTATGAGGATGTGCTCTCCCGCGCCCGCGAGCAGGCGCTGTCCGAACTGCGCATGCGTGCTGCAGAGCTGGGCGCGAACGCGGTGATCGGCGTCGATCTCGATTATGAGGTGCTGGGGTCGAACGGCTCGATGCTGATGGTGTCGGCGACGGGAACTGCCGTCACGGTATGATCGCCATGGTTGCGATGTGCGAACACGCCCGCTAGAGAGCGCGGCACAGCACATTTCCAGACAAGGAGCAGGCCGTGGCAGGCCATAGCAAGTTCAAGAACATCATGCATCGCAAGGGCGCGCAGGACAAAAAGCGCTCGGCGATGTTTTCCAAGCTTTCGCGCGAGATCACGGTGGCGGCCAAGATGGGCATGCCCGATCCGGACATGAACCCGCGCCTGCGCCTCGCGGTCAACGCCGCAAAGGCGCAGTCCATGCCCAAGGACAATATCCAGCGCGCGATCGACAAGGCGTCGAAAGGCGACGGCGAGAATTACGAGGAAGTGCGCTACGAGGGCTATGGCCCCGGC
>CAYOZY010000108.1:0-2519 GCA_964408525.1 uncultured Sphingobium sp.
GGTCAAACTCGCTTGCATCAGGCTACGCCTGCGCCATTATGAATCCAATGCCTAGTTTTCTAGACGCCTTCCACTTTCAAAATCTGCTGTCGTTCGAACCCCACAGGTGCCATTGGGCGTGGTGATCGCGGCCCGATGGGTGGGCTTGGCCGCAATCAGCGCCCCGCGCAGGTCCGCCGTCACGTCGCGTTCCGCGCGTGCTGTGGCAATGGCATAGCGGAAAATCTGGCTGCAGGTGCTGCGTAGCCGCTTCGCCGTCTCGTATCGACCCCTGTTCTCCATCTTGCGCAGCATCAGCATTACTTCCTGCGCGGTGATCACGGTGATCGGACGGCTGCCAAGCGAAGGATAGGTAAACTCCAGCAGCCAGCGCAGCTTTTTCATAGTCGCGCTGGACAGGCCTTCGCGCTCGCATTTGGCGATCCATTCCTCGGCCACGGCCTTGAAGCTGTTCGCCGCCGCAATGCTCGCTGAGAGCATTTCCAACCTGCTCGTCTCGGCGGGATCATCGCCGCGCGCCAGAATTTTCCGCGCCGCATTGCGCTTCTCGCGGGCGTCGGCCAAACCAGTCTCCGGTCACACGCCGAAGGCCAGGGTCTTCTGCTTGCCCAAATAGCGATAGTTCATCCGCCAGTAGCGCCCTCCTGCGGGCGTAACCAGAAGGAACAACCCGTCGCTATCGGTGAGCTTATAGGGCTTACCCCGACCCTTGGCTGCTCTGATTGCCACTACTGAAAGACCCATGATGGTATCTCCAATCTAGGGACTGGAAACTACCATCAGAAGTACCATCAATTTGTTGGTATGTGGTGAGTTGCAGCCAGTCCGATTGAGACGATTATTCCACAAAAACTATCGGAAAACAGCCACTTTTGAGCCGTGATGACATCCGCTAGGAAGCGAATTTGGTGACCCCTACGGGAATCGAACCCGTGTTTCAGCCGTGAGAGGGCCGCGTCCTGACCGCTAGACGAAGGGGCCAACAGGCGCCAGCGCGCCAATGGTGGGGACGGCCCTTAACGGCAAGGCTGATAAGAATCAAGCGGCGCGCGAGGGGAAGAACGGGGGGTGGCCCGCCGAGTCTTCGGAATCCTTGCTCAATCGCCGCACTGGGCGCGGTGGAGCAGCTTCTGGTCGGCGAGCACCAGCGCCATCATCGCCTCGACCACCGGCACGCCGCGGATACCCACGCAAGGGTCATGCCGTCCCTTGGTGATGATCTCGCTGGCTTCGCCGTCAGGGGTGATGGTCTCAACCGGGATCAGGATCGAGCTGGTCGGCTTGAACGCTACGCGCACGCGGATCGGCTGGCCGGTCGATATGCCGCCCGCGATTCCGCCTGCGTGATTGGCGAGAAATTCCGGCGCCGGAATTTTTGTGGTCGCGCTTCCGGAAGGAAAACCGGCTTCCACTTTTCCTGGAAGCGCTCCGGGCCGCATGCGATCTGCATTGTCCTCGCCGCGCAAGGCCGCCGCCGCAAAACCGTCGCCGATCTCGACTCCCTTCACCGCGTTGATGCTCATCATCGCGCCGGCCAGCTCAGAGTCAAGCTTGGCGTAGAGCGGCGCGCCCCATCCCGCAGGGACGCCGGTGGCGATACATTCGACCACCGCTCCTAACGACGATCCGTCCTTGCGCGCCCCGTCGACCAGCGCCTCCCAGCGCGCGGCGGCCTCCTTGTCCGGGCAGAAGAACGGGTTATTGCCGATCTCTGCCGGGTCGAAATTCGCCATGTCGATCGCATCGCCGCCAATGGCGCTGACATAGGCGAGGATGGCGACTTCCGGGATAACGAGCCGCGCGACCGCGCCCGCCGCCACGCGCGAAGCGGTTTCGCGCGCGCTGGATCGCCCGCCACCGCGATAGTCGCGAAAACCGTATTTCACATCATAGGCATAGTCGGCGTGACCGGGTCGATAAGCCTTCGCGACGTCGGAATAATCCTTCGAGCGCTGGTCCACATTCTCGATCATCAGCGAAATCGGCGTGCCGGTCGTGCGCTGGATTCCGTCTTGGCCCTCGAACACGCCCGAAAGGATGCGAACCGCGTCCGGCTCCTGCCGCTGGGTGGTGAATTTGCTGGTGCCGGGTCGCCGCTTGTCCAGAAAGGGCTGTATCTCGCCTTCGGAGAGCGCCAAACCGGGCGGGCATCCGTCGACCACCGCGCCGATGGCGGGTCCGTGGCTCTCCCCCCATGTGGAGAAGCGAAAGACGCGTCCGAAGTTGTTGTAGCTCACTCCGGCTTGTCCAGCGCCATATCCGGCGCGTCCTCGGCCTTCATGCCGATGACATTATAGCCGGCGTCGACATGGTGGATTTCGCCGGTGACGCCGCTTGCCAGATCGGACAGCAGGTAAAGCCCCGCGCCGCCGACGTCCTCGATCGTCACATTGCGGCGCAGCGGCGAATTCAGCTCGTTCCATTTGAGGATATACCGGAAATCGCCGATCCCCGATGCCGCCAGCGTCTTGATCGGCCCCGCCGAAATGGCGTTGACGCGGATGTTCCCCTTGCCCAGG
>CAYOZY010000108.1:2529-9204 GCA_964408525.1 uncultured Sphingobium sp.
TTTCGAGCGCGGCCTTGGCGACGCCCATCACATTATAATGCGGGATCACCTTTTCCGCGCCATAATAGCTGAGCGTCAGCAGCGATCCGCCCTCCGGCATCAATGAGCGCGCGCGGTTCGCCACGGCGACGAAGCTGTAGGCGGAGATGTTCATCGTCATCAGGAAATTGTCGAGGCTGGTGTCGACATAAAGCCCGCGCAGCTCGTTCTTGTCGGAAAAGCCGATGGCGTGGACGACGAAATCGAGCGTGCTCCATTTCGCCTTCAGTTCATCGAAAGCGGTATCCAGCGCCGCCATGTCGGATACGTCGCAGGAAATGAGAAAGTCCGAACCCAGCTCCGCAGCGAGCGGGCGCACGCGCTTTTCCAGCGCTTCGCCCTGATAGGAAAAGGCGAGTTCGGCCCCCTGCGCCGCAAGCGACTTGGCAATGCCCCAGGCGAGAGACTTGTCGTTGGCGAGGCCCATGATCAGGCCTTTCTTTCCTGCCATCAAACCGGTCATGCGCGTTCAACCCCTTGTGATTCCGTCATTTCCTCGACTGACTGCGCGGGAAATTCCGCAAGCGCAGCATTCAGCTCCGCGCCAATTACCACGCCCAGCCCGACGAGAAAGAAAAAAATGAGCGTAATCATGATCCCGGCTAGGCTGCCATAGGTCAGGTCATAGGTAGGAAGATGCCCCAGAGCCATGGGCAGCAGCAGCAATGTGCCATACCACCAGAGCGCGGTCAGCACCGCGCCCGGCCATTTCGGGAATCGCCGCGCGCGATAGGCACCCGGCGTAAGCGTCAGGAACAGTCCATAAAGCGCGATCATCACGACGAACAGCGGCACCAGCTTCGTGGTCGTCACGAAAGCGATCGCCGTATCGGCGAAGGGCAATATGCGCCGGAGAAATTCCTCTGCGCCGGTAAGCGCCACCTGCACGGCGAAGGCCAGCATGGTGAGGATGACGCTCAGCAGGATAAGGCCAATGGCGTGCAGCCGATAGTGCCAGAAAGAGCGACCGCTTTTCGTGCCATAGGCGCGGCGCACTATGTCGCGGATGGTTTCGACGAGGCTTGCCGTGGTCCATAACGCCACGACCAGTCCCAGCCAGAGCACACCGGAACTACTCCGGTCATGGATCACGCCTTCCACCGGACCGCGCAGCGCGGCGGCGACACCAGGCGGCACCGCATAGAGGAAGGCATTGACGGCGGCGATCCCGTCCTGCGTGCGACCCAGCCAACTCGCAACGGTCGCGGCGACAATGAAGAAAGGAAACAGCGCCAGCAGCGAAAGATAGGCCAGATTGCCCGCATGGATGAAGCCGTCGTTATAGACGCCGATCGCCACGCGTTTCAGCACTTCGATGCCATAAACAAGTGGATGGTTTCGGCCCGACCCGTCCTGCCATGGCCGCCGCACCTTCCCTTTTTCCGTCGTCCTGCGGCGGGCTTCCGGGGAAAAGGGAGAGCTATCCTGCATCGTTTACTGTCGGAGCGGCTATCCGCCCATCGCTCCGCGCACCGGGCGGCTGTCTTTCCAGCCCGCGACGAATTCGCGCAACGCCGCATCGTCGGGGGGAAGGTCGATCATCAGGGCGATGAGCTGATCCCCGCGCGCGCCGGATTTGGTGGAAAAGCCCTTGCCCTTGAGCCGGAGCGTCTTGCCCGAAGAACTGCCCGGCGGGATGGAGACCATCACCGCGCCATCGACCGTCGGCACCTTGACCTTGCCGCCATTCACCGCCTCGTCGAGCGTGACTGGCAGATCGAGCCGGACATCGGCCCCATCGCGCCGGAAGAAGGCATGATCGCGGATCTCGATGGTGATGATCGCATCGCCGGTTCCGCCCGGCCCCTCCTGCCCCTTGCCGGCAAGGCGCATCTGCGTCCCCTGCTCCACGCCAGCGGGCAGCTTGACGTCGATGGTCTTGCCGTCAGACAAGGTGATGCGCTGGGTCGCGCGGGTTGCCGCATCGATGAAATCGACCGCCAGCCGATAATTGACATTGGCGCCACGCGCCGGGGCGCCGCCGCGCCCTCCCCTGCCGAAACCGCCGCCGCCACCCCCAAAACCGGAGCTTGCGCGCCTGCCGCCGCCAAACAACCCTTCGAATATATCGCTGAAATCGCCGCCAGTGTTGAATTCGAAACCTTCCGCGCCGGGGCCGCCTTGGCCATAGGACGAATAGCCATAACTGCTTGGCCCGCCACCCGCGCCAAAACCGAAGGGCGCGGTCGGATTGCCATCTCCGTCTATCTCGCCGCGGTCGAAGCGGGCGCGCTTGTCCTTGTCCGACAAGAGGTCATAGGCGTTCGTCACCTGCGAGAAGCGTTCGGACGCCTTGGGGTTGTCCTTGTTGCGGTCGGGGTGAAGCTCCTTGGCGAGCTTGCGATAGGCAGACTTGATCTCGCCCTCGCTCGCACCGCGCGAAACGCCCAAAATGCTATAGGGATCAGCCATGATTGCCCTGAATGGTTCTGAATGTCCGCATCGCTCCTATCATGTGGCGCAGACAGGCGCCTGCTTCAAGCAGAGAGTGCACTGAAATCTGTCCGGTCGCCTCGACACTGCGGCCCCAGCACGATAGGATCGGGCCATGACAAACGATCCTTTCGCCCTGTTCGACCAATGGTATGGCGAGGCGCGCCAGAGCGAACTGAACGACAGCAACGCCATGGCGCTGGCGACGGTCGATGCCGCGGGGCGCCCCTCGCTGCGCATGGTGTTGCTCAAGGGGCATGGGCCGGAAGGCTTCATTTTCTACACCAATTTCGAGGGGCGCAAGGCGGCAGAACTGCTCGGCAATCCCCATGCCGCCCTGCTGTTCCACTGGAAATCGCTGCGGCGGCAGATCAGGATCGAGGGCGCGGTGAGCCGGGTCGACGACGCCACCGCCGATGCTTATTTCGCTACCCGCAGCCGCGACAGCCAGCTTGGCGCCTGGGCATCGGACCAGTCGCGTCCCCTACCCTCGCGCGACATTTTCATGGCGCGCTATGAGGATATGCGCGCGCGCTTCGAGGGGCAGGATGTGCCACGCCCGCCGCACTGGTCCGGCTTCCGCCTATCGCCCGAACACATCGAGTTCTGGCAGGATCGCGAACACAGGCTGCACGAGCGCCGCATTTTCTCGCGCACCGGCGATGGCGGATGGGAAGAAGGGATGCTCTATCCATGAGCGCGCCGCGCACCACGCCCGAACAGCGCGCCCGGCTGACGCAAAGCGCGGCGCTCGCCAGCGTTGCGGTCGCGGCCATCCTTCTCATCCTGAAGGCAATCGCGGAAACGCGCACCGGCTCGGTAGCGATGCTGGGGTCGCTCGCCGATACCAGCCTCGATCTTGTCGCCAGCCTCGTGACCCTGCTGGGTGTGCGGCTGGCCGCTCAGCCCGCCGATCACGAGCATCGCTTCGGTCATGGCAAGGCCGAGGCGCTGGCCAGCCTGTTCCAGATCACGCTCATCACCATGGCGGCCATCGCGCTGGCATGGGAGTCGGTTCATCGGCTGCTGGGCGACGCGCATGGCACCCAGGCGCCCGAAACCGGCATCGGCGTCTCGGTCATCGCCATCATCCTCAGTCTCGCACTGGTTCTCTATCAGAAGCGGGTGATCGCGCGCACCGGATCGCTCGCCATCGGCACGGACAATATCCACTACAAGTCGGACTTTTACCTTAATCTCTCGGTGATCGTCGCGCTCGTGCTCGACCATTATCTGCATATCGGCGGCTCGGACGCGCTGTTCGGCATCGGCATCGCGATCTGGCTGGCGTGGAGCGCATGGTCCTCCGCTTCCGAAGCGCTCGATCATCTGATGGACAAGGAATGGTCGATCGGGGAGCGGCAGCATTTTCTCGACATTGCCTCGCGCCACCCGCAACTGCAGGGCATCCACGACATGCGCACCCGCACCAGCGGAGCGCATCGCTTCGTCCAGTTCCATGCATCGGTCGATCCGAACATGACCATTAAACAGGCGCATGTGGTGATGGATGAAATAGAAGCCGCGTTGATGAAGGAATTCCCCGGCGTGGATATATTGATCCATCCTGACCCCGAAGGCCATGTCGAGGGCGGCGACGATCCGTTGCGCGGCGTCGATGCGCAGGAGTTGCTGGCGGAAGAAAATGGGGAACCGGCCGCCCCAGGATCAGGAAGCGGAAAATAGCGCCGTCAGGCGCGCAAGGGCCGGCCTCAGCTTCTCCCGCTGCTCCGCATCCGAAATGCCCATGCGCACAATCACCAGCCCCTGCGTCGGCGAGATGAGGATATACTGGCCATGATGCCCGATCGCGGCGAATAGTCGTTTCGAGGCGCTGTCGGGAAAAAGCCTGTTGTCCGGGCCTTGCCGGTTGAGCCAGACATGGCCGCCATAAGCCGGATTGTGCGGAGATGGCGCGATCATGAACCCGACCCATCGCGCGGAGAGCAACTGATGCCCGTTCACCCGCCCCTTGTTGCGAAGAAGCTCGCCGAAGCGTGCATAATCCCGCGCGGTCATATGCATCATGGCGCCGCCGATCATCGTTCCGCGCGCGTCGAATTCCGGTGTCAGGCTGGCAAGACCCGCAGGCGCCATCAGCCGCCCACGCACAAATTCCATCATCGCGTCGCGGCGCCTGTCAGGCGTCTCGCTGTCGGTCAGCATGCGGGTCATGAGATCGGACAGGATCATGGTGTCGGCGGAGGAGTAGACGAAGCGGCTGCCCGGCGGATGCGCGACAGGCTTGGCCTCGGCATAGGCGGCCATGTCCTGCGCGCCGTCGGTGAACAGCATCCGCACCGCATCGCTCGCATAAAGCGGATCGCCCTCCTCGCGATGATCGAGGCCCGACGCCATGTTGAGCAAATTGCGCAGCGTGATCGCTCCGCGCGGGTCGCCCGGCTGGCTCCATGCGTCGACCGGAACCGGGCTGTCGAGCGCGAGGCGGCCATCCGACACCATGAGGCCGACAAGAGCAGCGGTTATGGTTTTGCCGAGCGAGCGGGACAGCAGCTTCGTCTCCGGCCCTATGTCACCGCCATAGCGTTCGGCGACGATCTTGCCGTTGCGCATGATGACGAGCGCCTGCGTCGCACCCACGGCATCCTCGTCGAACAGTGGTTCGATCGCGGCGGCCAGAGCACCCCTGCCGACATCGCTGACGCCTTTCAATGTCACATAGGATGCGGGCGCAGATGCCCGCGCGCCGGGACGCAGCGCAAATGCCGCAACCAGTGCGACGGCAAGGACGAGCGCACTTGCGCCCATGACCTTTTTGCTGTTGATGATGCGCTTCACGCGGCAGCATCTAGCACAAGTTTCACGAAAGGGCAGTCATGACCGGCGCGCAAATCGCCAAAAGAGCGCTGTTGGTCGCGCTGGGCGCGGGGCTGCTCTATGCCGCATGGAAATGGCAGGACTGGCGCGCGGCGGGAGAAGCCGGCGCCGCCTATGCCGCGCGCATCACCTGCTCCTGCCGCTATGTCGAGGGACGCAGCGCGCAGAGCTGCGCGCGGGACATAGCGGAAGACGCATCACTCGTTTCGATCACCGAGAAGCCGGAAGAGAAGGTGATTGTCGGCAGCGTGCCCTTGCTGGGGCGCGCCTCGGCGCGGTATAAACCGGGCTATGGATGCCTCATGGAACCGGAATGAACTCCGCGTCCGCCGCCACTGTCTCCGCGATCCAGCCTCCGCCCAGCACCCGCTCGCCCGCATAGAGCACCGCCGCCTGCCCCGGCGCGACGCCATATTCGGCATGGTCGAAGATCAGCCTGTCGCCTTCGAGCCGCGCGGGCACCGGCTTTGCGAGCGAGCGCACCTTTACCGTGAGCGTCCCGGAAAAATTGCCGCCCAGCCAGTTCATGTCATCGAGTCGAGCCTCACTCACTGCCAGCGCCGCCTTTGGCCCCACGATCACGCGGCGCCGATCGGCATCGATACGCACAACATACACCGGCTCTGGCAGCCCGCCGATCTCCAGTCCCTTGCGCTGGCCGACGGTGTAGTGGATCAGCCCCTTGTGGCGGCCGAGCACGCGCCCGTCGATATGCACGATCTTGCCGTCCGCCTCCGCTTCCGGGCGAACCTTGCGCACGACCGAGGCATAATCGCCATCGGGCACGAAGCAGATGTCCTGACTGTCCGGCTTCATCGCGACCGCCAGCCCGATCTGCGCCGCGATTTCGCGCACCTGTCCCTTGGGCAGGCCACCCAGCGGGAAGCGGAGATAGTCGAGCTGATCCTGCGTGGTGGCGAACAGGAAGTAGCTCTGGTCCCGCGCCGGATCGGCGGCGCGATGGAGCTGCGCGCGCCCGTCCGCGTCCAGAACGCGCCGCACATAATGGCCGGTGGCGAGGCAATCCGCCCCCAGATCGCGCGCCAGCGCGAACAGATCGGTGAACTTCACGCCCATATTGCATTTGACGCAGGGAATCGGCGTGCGGCCCGCCATATATTCATCGGCGAAATCCTCTATCACCGATTCGCGAAACCGGCTTTCATAGTCGAACACATAATGCGCTATGCCGATCCGGTCGGCGACCGCGCGGGCATCGCGGATGTCCCGCCCCGCGCAGCAGCTTCCCGCCCGCTTCACCGCCGCGCCATGATCGTAGAGCTGGAGCGTGATGCCGATCACCTCGGCGCCGGTTTGGGCGGCAAGCGCCGCGACCACGCTTGAATCAACGCCGCCGGACATGGC
>CAYOZY010000109.1:0-9146 GCA_964408525.1 uncultured Sphingobium sp.
CATGGGGCGCGCGCGCACACCCTGCCCCTCGTCCAGCTCGGCATAATGATTGCGCTGCACCACTGCGAGCGCATCGACCCGACGCTGGATCGAGAGATAGCATCTGGCCGATGCCGGATCCTCCGCCGCGCGCCAGTGCAGGCTGATGAGGCTCGATATGATCTGGAGGTTATTCTTGACGCGATGATGCACCTCGCGCGTCAGCTTCGTCTGCCGGACAAGCGCATCGCGCATCTCGCCTTCATGCTCTGCGACATCTTCGCTCATCTCATGAAAGGCATCACCCAGTTCAACGATCTCAGTCGCCGCGAACTTCGGCATATGCGGCGGCACCATGATTTCGCCCGGAATGTAGGAAGCCACTTCGCGGCGCAGCGCAGCGAGCGGCTCGATCAGGATCGAGCGAACCACCAGCCAGCCCAGAATGGCCGCGCCCAGCCAGATGAGAAGCGGCATCAGCAATGACAATATGCTCGTATCGGCGCCTTCCGCCGAAAGCGCGCGCATCGATTCCCAGTTCGAGGCGAGCGCGCCGATCGCCAGAGGCATCAGCGCGAGCAGCATGATGACGAAAATTTTTGTCGCCGTACCGGTCGCCCATCGCCTGATGGGTGCGGTTGTCTTGCGCTGGTCCGGGGCTGCGTCGGGCATGGAGGATCAGACAGGCAAAGTGGTCAAGGGCTTTCAACCGGCGCGACGTGCATCGGCATCAGCCCAGCCGCCGAAGGAGATCGAGCATTTCCTGAGGGACATCTTCCTCGACCGTGCGTTGGTACACGGTACGTAGCGCATTGCCGAGATCGGCCTTTTCATTGGTCAGAGGTTCGGACGGTTCGCCAGCGGCAGACCCCGGCTGCTGTGTGGGGTTTCCACCACCGCCTCCTGCCATGTCCTTCTCCCGATCGTTCATCTCATCCATCCCGCGCAGCAATAAACCTGTCCCGTTCATTAGCCGCCACTCTCTTGCCATGAAACAGGAATATTGTTGAATAGCAGGAAACCATTTTCATGCCCAATAGTTCCGTTATATGTTGTGAGACCTTGAGGTCACGTCATCGTCGGGAGAATATGTTCATGTCGCTGGGCCAAAAGCTCTACCCTCTTCTCCCCTTTCTGCGGCGGTATGCGCGCGCGCTCACCGGCAGCCAGCTCCAGGGCGACGCCTATGTGCGTGCCACGCTCGAAGCGATCATCGCTGCGCCTGACGAATTCCCCACCGATGTCGACCCCCGCCTCGGCCTCTATCGCGTTTTCCACAAAATATGGGCGTCGACGCGCCTTGAAGACGGAGACACTGGCGACAACAGCGAAACCGGACGGCAGGCCATCGCCCGCGCCCGCCTCGCGCGCCTCACACCCCTACCGCGCCAGGCGCTGCTGCTCACGGCAATGGAGGGCTTCAGCCAACAGGAAGCCGCCTTTCTGATGGAGATCGAAGCAGGCGAAACCGAGGCGCTGGTTGCCGAGGCCATGCGCGAGATCGAGCACCAGACCCGCGCCGATGTGCTCATCATCGAGGACGAACCCATCATCGCGATGGACATCGAAACGATCGTGCGCGACATGGGACATGACGTGACCGGCATAGCCGTGACGCGCGACGAAGCGGTCGAGATTGCCAGCGCGCAGCGGCCCGGCCTTGTGCTGGCCGACATTCAGCTCGCCGACGATTCGAGTGGCATCGACGCCGTGAAGGATATTCTCGCCCGCTTCTCCGTCCCGGTCATCTTCATCACGGCGTTTCCGGAGCGGCTGTTGACCGGCGAACGGCCCGAACCGACATTTCTCATCACCAAGCCATTTCAACGCGCGACGGTGCGCGCCGCCATTGCACAAGCCCTGTTCTTCGACACCGCCACCAGCCCCGCCTGAGCCTTAAGCCCTGAAATATTACCAAAGATATAGATCGCGGGCCTTGCACATGTGGCGCCAACGGCCATATCATGAGCCAAGCGGAACCCGTGAGCTGGTCCTGCGTTTGGACCTCAAGTTTCTTATGGTTCCGCTGCTGGGATTTGCATGACCGACATGACGGAAAGCCCCAATGCGGAAACCGCGCTGAGCGACGCCGATTTCAAGCGTGAACTGGCGGCTGTCATCCCGCATCTGCGCGCCTTCGGGCGTTCTCTCTCCGGTTCGCGCGATCTCGCCGACGATCTGGTTCAGGAAACCCTGCTGAAGGCATGGGCCGCGCGGGCGCGCTTTCAGGCAGGGACCAACATGCGCGCATGGACCTTCATCATCCTGCGCAATCATTTCCTTTCGCAGATGCGCCGCGCCCGATTCAGCGGAGAATGGGACGATCTTGTCGCGGACCGCATGCTCGCCACTCCGGCGGGACAGGACAAGCAGATCGAACTGGCCGACATGCAGCGGGCCTTGCTGCAACTCCCCGAAACGCAGCGCGAAGCGCTGATCCTCGTCGGCGCGGGCGGCTTCGCCTATGAGGAAGCGGCGGAAATCTGCGGCGTGGCCGTGGGCACGATCAAGAGCCGGGTCGCTCGTGCGCGCGCCGCGCTAGAGCAAATACTGGAAAGCGGCGCACTCCCCCCTCGCGCGCAATCCACGCAATCGGGCGAGGGCGCGCTTGCCGAGATCATGGACGATGTCGACCGATTCAGTACCGGCCGTATTTCCTGAAGGCTGAACTCTTTATTTCCCGAAATTGTCGAGTCGTTCGAGAAGGCGCACCATATCTTCGGGGAGAACCGTCTGTTCGTTTGCCGGATAGGCACCGGCAAGCGCCTCGCCAATAGCTTCGTGGGAGACTATGGCGGAAACGGCGACGTGCCGCGGCGTGTAATGTTCGCCCCTTGGTGCAGCTTTCATGTCCCTCCGGTCATTCATACTAGGAAAGACGCAGTGGCTGCGGCATGGTTCCCCCGGAATCGACGAACTGAAAGTGTTTACAGTCATGGCCGCTGCCTCCGCGATCGCCGATACGCCGAACTGGCCCCATGCCATGCATCGGGCGGAGAGACATGCTCCCTTTCTCGCACGGCTGATCCGCCGTCATGAGGCCATCGCAGACCTGCTGTTGAAGGGCGACGCGGATTCAGCATGGCGCGAGGCGATGCGCGCGGGCGAAGGCGCTGACACGGTCGCACAGACGCTCCGGCGGAGGCGCAATGCTGTCGCGCTGGTAACAGCCATAGCGGACCTCTCAGGCGCATGGGCTCTTGACCGCGTAACCGCCTCGCTATCCGGTTTTGCCGACGATGCGGTCGAGGCGGCGCTCGCCGCAGCCTTTGCGGAGCGTTATCCCGACGAGGAACCGCGCGGCTTCTCGGTCATCGCACTTGGCAAACATGGCAGCCGCGAACTCAACTACAGCTCCGACATCGATCCGATCCTGATCTTCGACCCCGATACCCTGCCCCATGGAGCGCGCGAGGAGCCGGTAGAGGCCGCTGTGCGCCTCGGCCGACGCATGACCGAGCTGCTCTCCGCGCGGGACGGAGACGGATATGTGTTTCGGGTCGACCTGCGCCTGCGTCCGTCCCCGGAGGCCACGCCCATCGTTCTGCCTGTCGAAGCGGCGATCAGCTATTATGAAAGCATGGCGATGGGGTGGGAGCAGGCGGCCTTCATCCGGGCGCGCGCCTGCGCGGGAGACAAGGCTCTCGGAGACTATTTTCTCCAGTCCATCCGGCCCTTTGTCTGGCGTCGTTCGCTCGATTTCGGAGCCATAGACGCGATCCTCGACATCAGCCGCCGCATCCGCGACCATTATGCCAACGGTCAGGCTTTCGGGCCGGGCTTCGACCTGAAACGCGGGCGCGGCGGGATTCGCGAGGTGGAGTTTTTTGCTCAGGTCCATCAGCTCATTCACGGCGGCCGGAACCCCGCGCTGCGTGTCGGCGCAACGCGCGAGGCGTTGCGCGCGCTGGATGCCGCAGGCGTGATCGAAGCCGACGTCGCTGCGCATCTCGACAGCGCCTATGTGCTGTTTCGCACCATCGAGCATCGCCTGCAAATGATCGAGGACCGGCAGACCCACGAACTGCCCAAAGATCCGTCCGCACTCGCCAATGTCGCGAATCTGCACGGGCTGGAGGATGCGGATGCGCTGGTCGAACTGTTGCGGCCCGAAGTCGTCTGGGTCGGCGCCAACTATGATCGCCTGGCGCCCGATAAGCCGGAATCCCGCCTTTCGCTACAAACCGAACGGCTTGGCGACCAGCTTGGCGAAATGGGCTTTATTGACGCCGATGTAGCGGTCGCGCGCATCACGCGCTGGCGCGACGGGTCGGTCCGCGCGCTGCGGAGCAATGCCGCTCGCGAGGCACTCGAAGACCTCCTGCCATCCCTTTTTTCCGGTCTGGCGCAGGCGCCTGATCCGGTGGCGGCGCTCAACCGCCTCGACGACATGATCGGTCGGCTTCCCAGCGCCATCAATTTTTTCAAGCTGCTGGCGGCCCGCCCGACACTGGTGACGATGCTGACATCGATATTGAGCCACGCCCCGGCGCTGGCCGATGCGCTGGCGCGACGCGCCGAATTGCTCGACGGGTTGATCGATGCGAGCGCGCTTGAGACGATACCCGATGTCGCGACGCTGACGGACTGGCTGGGGAGCAACGAAACCGGCGACGATTATCAGATTATGCTGGACCGGGTGCGCCAGAAGGTGGGTGAGCGCCGCTTCGCGCTGGGGGCGCAACTCGTCTGCGGCGCTGTTGATCCGCTGGAAGTGGGGGCAGGCTATGCGCGGCTGGCCGAAAGCGCAGTCGACGCGCTCGCCACCGCCACCATCGACGAGTTCGCGCGGACCCATGGCCATGTGCCGGGCGGCGAATTGGTCATCCTTGCCCTTGGACGACTGGGCGGCGCAATGCTGACCCATGCTTCCGACCTTGATCTGATCTTTCTGTTCACAGGCAGTTACGAAACCGAATCGGACGGCGCAAAACCACTGGGCGCCACGCAATATTTCAACCGCCTAGCCCAGCGCATTTGCGCGGCGCTTTCCGTGCCAACGGCTTCGGGGCCGCTTTACGAGGTCGACACCCGGCTGCGACCCTTCGGCGCGCAAGGACTGTTGGCCGCAAGCGTCGAGAGTTTCACCAAGTATCAGAAGGATAATGCCTGGACATGGGAACATCTCGCGCTCACGCGCGCGCGAACCATTTTCGGTTCAACCGGGGCGCACCACGCTATGCGGGCCGTGATCGACGACACGCTCGACCAGCCGCGCGATGGCTCCACGGTCATTCGCGATGCCGCCAAGATGCGATCCGACATCGCCACCCACAAGCCTTCTGCAGGACCGCTCGATGTGAAGCTCGCGCCGGGCGGACTGGTCGATCTGGAATTTCTCGTGCAGGTGACGCAGCTTGTGCATCGCTGTGGCTTCGACCCGCGCCTCGGCAAGGCTATCGACGCGCTGACCGGGGCCGGACTGCTGCCCTCGCCGCTGGCGGCGGCGCATGAACTGCTCACGCGCTACCTCATCGTCTCGCGGCTGGTATCGCCCGGATCGACCGAGCCGCCGCCGGCGACCCAGCCGCTTGTCGCCGCCCGCTGCGGCGCGGAAGACTGGCCCAGCCTGCTTGCCATGCTGGAAAAGGCGCGCCAAAGCATATCGGCAAGCTGGATCGCGCTTGTCAACGATGCACCCGTTCAACAGGAGGATTGATCATGCTCACCGCCGGAGACAAGGCACCCGATGTCACGCTGACGGATGCAGATGGTGCGGAATTTTCGCTAGGTCGCTATGGGGGCTATCCGCTGGTCGTCTATTTCTACCCCAAGGCCGACACGCCGGGTTGCACCAATGAAGCGAGGGATTTCACGGAACTGTCAGCCGAATTCACGAGCGCACATGTGCCCGTGATCGGCATATCCAAGGACAAGCCCGCCAAGCTCGCCAAATTCCGCGACAAATATGGCCTCAAGGTGCTTCTGGCCTCCGATGAGGCGAGCGGGGCGGCCTGCGAAGCGTTCGGTACATGGATCGAAAAGTCGCTTTACGGGCGCAAATATATGGGCATTGCGCGCGCGACCTTCCTGATCGGCGCGGACGGGACGATCCTGCGCGTCTGGCCTGCGGTGAAGGTGAAGGGCCACGCCGCTGAGGTGCTTGAAGCGGTCATGGCGCTCTGACACAGGGATGATCGCTCCCCCAACGCTCGCACAAGCCTGCCGCGCGGTGTTGCTTACCGCCGATCCCCGCTCGAAGCTGATGCGGGCGCGAGCGCTCGCGCGTGGCTGGAGGCTCGGAAGGCTGGAGCATCGCTTCGACATGGCGATGCCCGATAGTCCCGCGCGGCCAGATCAGCCGGAGCTGCTGCCGCCCAATCTCATGCCGAAGCGCGGCAGGGGCGGATCGGAACGGGCGCGCATTGCCATGCTTCATGCTCTTGCCCATATCGAGTTCGTCGCCATCGATCTGGCTGTCGATCTTGTAGGTCGGTTCGGCGCGGAATTCCCGCGCGAATTTGTAGATGACTGGTTGAGCGTCGGCGCCGAGGAGGCGATGCATTTCGCTCTGCTCGACCGGCGGCTGTGTCAGCTTGGATCGTGCTATGGCGCACTGCCGGCCCATGGCGGACTTTGGGAAGCGGCGAGCGAAACGGCGCATGACGCACTGGCGCGCCTCGCCATAGTGCCGATGGTGCTGGAAGCGCGGGCGCTGGACATCACGCCATCGACGATCGAAAAATTCGCGGCCAACGGCGACGCCACATCGGCGCGGATGCTGGAGCGAATCATGACGGACGAGATTCGCCATGTCGCCTTCGGGACGAAATGGTTTTGCCATGAGACGAGCCGAAGGGGGTTAAATGCCCCTTATCATTACCAAAGCCTTGTGAAACGGCACTTTCGGGGCACCCTGAAACCTCCGTTCAACGACTCGGCGCGTGATCAGGCCGGTTTAACGCGGGAATATTACATCTCGCTTGCCTATTAACCTTCGTCTGGCAGACAGTTGTCACGGGGCAGGCAAAAGCACTGCAAATTTATAAAGACATACGCCGCGCAAACATGCCCGGCGCATAGGTAGGGTCGCATGTCGCAACTGATCAAGACGGATAACGCTGTTCTCGCGGATTGGTTCCAAGGTTTTTCCAGAAGTGCGAAGGCTTTGGTTGCCGTTCTCGCTCTGGGGCTTACCGCCGCGACGCTGCCCGCTCATGCCGACACCATTCGCGACTCCGATGACGATCCCTATAGCGACGACCTGACCGAAGTGGCGCAGCCCGCCGCTCCCGGCGCCGACACGACCTTCGCCAACCTCTTTTCGAGCTGGAAACGCATGGACAATGCCGGTTCTTCGGCTGCCCGCAACACCGTTTACATCCCGACCGGCCGCCCTGTGGAAAAGCTTGAGCTGACCAGCAATTACGGCGTTCGTTCAGACCCGTTCAATGGCCGCGCCCGCATGCACAAGGGCATCGACATTCCCGGCCCGGTCGGCACCCCGATTTATGCGACCGCCGACGGCATTGTCAGCCGGTCCGAATGGATGAACGGATACGGAAATCTCGTCGAGATCGCTCATGGCAACGACACCCAGACGCGCTATGGCCATATGTCGAAGCTGCTGGTGGGCGCCAATGAGCGGGTCCGTCGCGGCCAGCTTATCGGCCTGATGGGCTCGACCGGCCGTTCGACCGGCAGCCACCTTCATTATGAAATCCGTATCGCCGGCGCGGCGATCAATCCGCTGCCTTTCGTGATTGGCTCCGAGCGGGCATTGGCGCTCAACTCGCGGGCATCGGCCACCGCACTGGGCGGCCCGACCGCTCTCGATGAAAAGGCCGCGAAATAATCCGTTTCGTCGGGTCGATATCGCCACATTCCACACCCACGGTCTTGCGGCGCGGCTGAAGCGCTCATATCTTGCTTGCATGACCGACATTGCCCTCACCTCTTCCGCCGCCGCGCGCGTGGCTTTCATCGCGCAAAAGCAGGCGAAACCCGCGATATTGCGGCTTGCAGTGGAAGGAGGCGGATGTTCCGGCTTTCAATATCGCTTCGGGTTGGCTGATGAAATCGAAACCGACGATCTCGCGGTGGAAACGGACGGCGTAACCCTCGTCGTCGATTCCGTCAGCCTCGATCTCGTGCGCGGCGCGGCGGTGGATTATGTCGAGGATCTGGGCGGCGCGGCATTCAAGGTTACCAATCCCAATGCAACGGCTGGGTGCGGCTGCGGATCGAGTTTTTCGATATAACGCCCCGATGCCCTTGACGCGCGCCGTCAATTACGCTCCGACACGCTCATGCGCATCGCCACCTTCAATATAAACGGCATCAAGGCCCGCCTGCCTCGCCTGCTCGAATGGCTGGAGGAAACCCGGCCTGACATCGCCTGCCTTCAGGAACTGAAAACTTCGGATGACACCTTTCCCGCAAAGGAGATCGATGCGGCGGGATATGGCGCACTCTGGCACGGACAAAAGGGCTTCAACGGGGTCGCTATATTGGCGCGCGGGGAAACGCCGCAAGAAGTCATGCGCGGCCTGCCGGGAGAGGATGAGGACGAGCACAGCCGCTATATCGAAGCGGATGTGATGGGCCTGCGCGTGGCGTCCATCTACCTGCCCAACGGCAACCCCCAACCGGGACCGAAATTCGATTACAAGCTGCGCTGGATGAAGCGCTTGCGCGTGCGCGCGGCCGACATCTGGCGCGAGGAAACCACCGCAGTCCTCGCGGGGGACTATAATGTCATCCCCTATGATCGCGACGTCTACGCTGTCCAAGCTATGGCGGACGACGCGCTGATGCAGCCAGAAAGCCGCGCGGCCTATCGCGCGCTCACCGGCGACGGCTGGACCGATGCGTTGCAAATGCGCCACCCCGCGGGAGGCATATGGACCTATTGGGATTATCAGGCGGGCGCATGGCCGCGCGATGCGGGCTTTCGCATCGACCATCTGCTGCTCTCGCCCGCCGCCGCAGACCGGCTTGCCGACGCGCAGGTGGACAAGGACTATCGCGGCCGGGAAAAGGCGAGCGACCACGCGCCGGTGTGGATCGAGCTGAACGGCTGAAGGGGAATCAGCCCCGCTGCGTCACCCTGCAATAGGCGACATGATAGGTGCAGCGGCCACCTGCCGCGTCATAGGCGCGCATCACCCCGCGCATCTGCCCCGCCGAAAGCGGTTCGCGCCCTTCCACCGGCACCGTCGCGCCAA
>CAYOZY010000110.1:0-9073 GCA_964408525.1 uncultured Sphingobium sp.
GAGCTGCGTAACAATCCTGTAGCCGGTAAGGGAGAGAGAATCTCGATCTCCTGGTCAGCATGAAGCACACTTGCAGGATCAACACCGCTGTCAGGCTGACCGAGCCAAAATCCGGGGTGCGCAAGTACAAGAGCCATTGACGGCATTACGCGCGGGCCACGAAGCGGGTCGACATAGGAAAGCTCGCGCATGCAAAGCGGGTCTTGGCCGACGCCGACCGACAAAGCGTAGAGCGCAACGTCCCGCGGCGTAATCACCTGCTCCGCTTGGGGAATGGAAAAAGCGAGCAGCTTTTCGGGGTCGATCGTCATATCGAAATCCTGCCAGGACAGGATGTACCTGCCTTTGTTAAAAACCCGGCCACTTCTCGACAGAGGATCCGTGCCTTACCTAGCTTCTCTCGGCCTGTTTACACCCTTACTTCAACGCTGCCTTTGCGCGACATTCTTACAAACAGTCTATGAATGCAGCCGAGATGCGCGATAGTGCCGCTCCCCTAATCAGCCATAGAATTGGGCACGAACTAAGCGGGACAAAAGCTTGGACAGTCTCTCTCTGTCCATGGCATGGCCATGGCAGCCCACGGGTCTGGCGGGCATTTCTGGGAAGGGCGCGCATTGAGCACCGAATTGAGAATACCGATGTTGAGTATGGCTATGGAAGAAGGCACATTGGCGGAATGGCTGGTGGCCGATGGCGCCGCGGTGGAGGCGGGTGCGCCCATTTATTCGCTGGAGAGCGACAAATCTGTCCAGGAGGTGGAGGCGCCTGTCACAGGTATAATACGGATCATTGGAAAAGTCGGGGAAACTTATCCCGTCGGAGAATTGATCGGTACAATCGACTGAGGCAGTTTACTCAAATTGCGACACTACTGAGAGGATTTCGTCATGGCGACCGCCCCTGACACGCACCATGATCGGCGCTCCAATCTGGGAATAGACCCGTCTGTGCTGTTGGAAATTTATCGTCAGATGTCGCGCATCCGCGAAGTGGATAAAGGTATCCAGAAAGGGCTGGCGAGCGGAAGATTCCGTTTCAGTTATTGGCCTGCGACGGGGCAAGAGGCGATTCCGGCAACGCTGGCCCAACTAACGGACGCCAGCGATTACATGCTGACCATTTATCGAGGGATGCATGATCAGGTCGCCAAGGGTGTGCCGCTTAAAGGCCTGTTCGCCGAAGCGCTGGGGAGAGTCGACGGCATTAACAAGGGAAAGGGCGGTGCTCCGCATATTTCCGATCCGGCATCCGGCAGCTGGCTGACCACGGGCATCGTTGGGGCGAACGCACCGATCGCCAATGGTTTGGCGCTTGCTGCGCAGCTGCGTGGGGAGCGATCGGTCACCATCGCCAATTTCGGAGATGGTGCGACCAGTATTGGTGCGGTTCATGAAGCGATGGGCTTGGCTGGCCTCTGGAAGTTGCCAGTCATTTTTGTTTGTCAAAACAATGGTGTAGGGGAATATACTCTTATTCCTGATTATACTGCGAACCCGGACTTCGCTGGACGGGCTCAATCTTATGGTTTTCGTGGCGTGAAGCTTGATGGAAACGATACTGTCGCCTTCTATCGCGAGATGCAGGCTATTGTTTCGGACGTGCGCGGAGGCGGGGGGCCGGTATTCGTAGAGGCCGTTACGATGCGGCTTGGTCCGCATTTCGGGGTGGGCGACACACCGCATTTGTCGAAGGATGATCTGGCTCTCGCCAAGGCAAACTGGCCTGTTCCCAAAACACGGGCCTTGTTGATAGAGCATGGGGTATGTTCGGCTGAGGAGTTGGACGCGCTCGACGCGATGCATGCCGCAGAGGTAGCCGAGGCGATCGATTTCGCTGTTGCCAGTCCGCCTACACCAGAAGCGGAAATGTATTCAGACGTCTACGCGGATGTCGATACAGTGCCGCGTCGCGGACACTATCCTGTTCGGGATGCTGAGGGCGAACTTCCGGCCGAAACGAAGGCCATGGCTGCATTCGAGGCCAATCGCGATGCCATGGATCTCGCGCTTGCGCAGGATGAGAATGTTTTTCTTCTTGGCGAGGATATCGGCGAACCACAAGGGGGACTTTATAAAACGACCGACGGTCTGGCCCGTAAATATGGCGCCCACCGTGTTCGCAACACTCCGATTGCAGAGCAGGCCATTATCGGCGCGGCAGCCGGCGCTTCCATGATGGGGATGAAGCCCGTCGCTGAAATCATGTTTTCTGATTTCACGATGGTGTGCATGGATCAGATTGCAAACCATGTCGCAAAGCAGCGATATATGTCTGGCGGTCTTACCAGTATGCCACTCACCATCAGGGTGTTTGTGAATGGCGGTATAGGCGGTTCGGGTGCACAGCATTCGCAGTCGCTTGAAGCACTAATGCTGCATATGCCGGGTCTCAAGATTGTCTATCCCAGCACCCCATGGGAGTCGAAGGGGCTACTTACAAGCTGCATCTTCGACGAGGACCCCTGTATTGCGATGGAATCGACCAAAGTGCGTGGTATGAAAGGCCCTGTGCCGGTCGACAGCTATCGAATTCCTATCGGCGTTGCGAATGTGAAACGCGAAGGAACCGACATCAGCGTTATCACCTACGGATGGCAGGTTCACGAAACGTTGGTAGCGGCGGAAACGTTGGCTCAAGAAAACATCAGTGTAGAGGTGATCGACCTGAGGACGCTGCTCCCTCTCGATTATCACCGCGTTCTGGCTTCGGTGCGGAAGACGGGCCGGGCATTGGTTGTGCACGCTGCGGTGGAGTTCTGCGGGTTGGGCGCAGAAATTTGCAGCACAATTAATCACGAGTTGTGGTCGACACTTAAGGGACCGGCTGATCGGCTCGGAGCGGCTTACGTGCCCATGGCCTATTCTTCCATAATTGAGGCCGCGCAAGTACCTAACGCCCGCACAATTGCGCAGCGAATTCGGGACATGATCCGCGCATGAACCCGTTGCCCCACTACACTTGTATTCTTCTTGATCGACGGGAGGGTTGCTGGCGACTGACGCTGAATCGTCCAGATCGGCTGAACAGCTTCACTACGCAAATGCACCAAGAAGTGGCAGATGCGATCTGCCGCGTCGAAGCGGATGAATACGCGCGCGTGCTCGTCATCACGGGCGCGGGGAAAGCCTTTTGTGCCGGCCAGGATTTGGCCGAGCGTGATGTTGATTCTGATAAGCCGTTGGATTTGGGTGAAGCGATTGAGCGCTACTATAATCCGCTTGTCCGCAAGCTCACCGCTTTGCGTTTGCCTGTTATATGTGCGGTAAATGGCGTGGCGGCTGGCGCGGGAGTCAATCTGGTAGCCGCCTGCGATATTGTCATCGCGCGACGCTCGGCAAAGTTTGTACAGGCTTTTTCATCAATTGGGCTGATTCCCGACGCGGGAGGAAGCTGGCATTTACCGCGCCTCATGGGCCTAAACCGCGCACTCGGCTTCTCGCTTTTGGGAGAAGCGCTGAGCGCTCAGCAGGCGCAGGCATTTGGCCTGGTCTGGGAAGTCGTTGAGGATGACGCCTTTGCCGCCCGCATAGACGCCCTTGAACAGAAACTGGGGAGCGGACCGACCTATGGTTTGGGCCAGGCAAAGCGGCTGATACGTAACGGGCTGGGTTGCACGCTTGATGAGGCGCTTGCAAGCGAGCGAGAGGCGCAACGCCAATGTGGTCTGGCTTCTGATTACAAGGAAGGTGTCACGGCCTTCAAGGAGAAGCGCACTGCGACATTCTCCGGTGCGCGACCTGACGTATGACTAGGCTGATAATGCCGCTTCGCGGATACCAAAACGATGGAATTTCAGTATGAATACCGCAATAGATAACAAGTCGCATTTGGCGTCGGGAGCTTTCGCCGCCCACGCAGATTTGAAACCCCTCGTGCCCTATATAGGCCTGGATGAAACGGGTTCGCCCATCCTCAAAGGGACGCGCTGCGAACTTTGTTCGGCTGTTCTTCTTGGCGAGCCGGCGATTTGCCCATCATGCGGCGCGCGCAGCGGCCTGCAGCGTTTGTCCCTCTCAACAACAGGACGCCTCTATATTTATACTACGGTTCATCGTAGTCTGCCAGGCATTCCGACGCCATTTATCTTCGCCATCGTCGACCTTGATGGCGGCGGGACGGTTAAAGGCAATCTTTCCGCCCCACTGGAGGATCTGCGTTTCGATATGCCCGTTCGGGTCGTGTTCGAGATGACAGAGCGGACCGACCAGAAAGGCCATGCCTATCTCAGCTACCATTTCGTCAAAGCCTGAAAGGTTGCACCATGGCTGACATTTTCGTCATTGGAATCGGGATGATCAAATTCGGTCGCTTCGGTGATCGGAGCGTGGAAAGCCTTGGCTCCGAAGCGGTGATCGCGGCGCTCGATGATGCTGGACTGGTCATTCAGGATATTGAAGCCCTCTATTGTGGCAATGTGTATGAGCGCATGGTAGGCCAGCGGATATTGCGGGAAGTGGGTCAGACAGGTGTGCCTGTCATCAACTGTTCCAACGCATGCGCGTCGGGCGCAACCGCATTTCGCGAAGCTCTGCTTTCCATTCAGGCTGGGGCGCACGACATCGTTCTAGCTGTGGGTGCGGAAAAAATGCCCAAGGGAATGTTGGGTAGCACGTCGGGTGAGGGTCTGTCTCCGGAAGGTATTGTGGGGTCCACGACCAATCCGGCCGTTTTCGCGCATGTTGGCTTGGAACACAGCCGCAAATACGGCACAACGAGCGAACAATTTGCTAAAGTATCGGTAAAGAACCATCATCATTCGACACTTAATCCGAAGGCGATGTATCAGATCGAAACCCCGCTTGAGGTTGTGATGGCGGCCGAGATGATATCATACCCAAACACCAAGCTGATGTGCTCGGTAAATGTGGATGGATCGGCGGCCACAATACTGTGTTCGGAGAAGAAGGCGCGCGCACTTGGTCTCATGGCGCGTGCCGTAAGAGTGCGCGGATCGGCGCTTGCATCCGACCCGTGGACGCCGCGGAACCATGCGATGACCGATTTCAATGCCGTGACCCGACTAGCCGCCTGCAATGCGTTTGAGCAGGCAGGGGTTGGTCCGGAAGATTTGGATCTCGTGGAACTGCACGATTGCTTTGCAACAGCCGAGCTGGTTCATTATGAAAATCTTGGCCTGTGCGGGGAAGGCGAGGCGGGTCGCTTGATCGACGAGGGACAGACGGCTCTGGGAGGACGGATACCGGTTAATGTCTCCGGCGGCTTGTTGTCCAAGGGACATCCTTTGGGCGCAACGGGGATAGCGAATGTCTATGAGATCGTTACGCATCTTCGTGGCGAAGCGGGGCCACGCCAGGTGGCGAACGCCCGTATCGGGCTGACGCATGTTGTAGGTCGTGGATCGGCTTGCGCTGTGCATATCCTTGAGAAGGTCTGACCTTTTGCTCACATCTGCCCATTCCGACATAGGCGTGACTTATGATGGTCATGTCGCAATTGTAGAATTGCAGCGCCCGCCTCATAACTACTTTGATTTAGAACTGATCGCAGGATTGGCAGATGTCTACGAAGCGCTCGATGAGCAATATGACTGTCGAGCGATTTTGTTGGCGGCGCAGGGGAAAGCGTTTTGTGCCGGGGCAAACCATCAAGAATCAGTGGCGCCGAACGAGCAAGGCCAGTCGCCGACCCGGACTGTGATGGACGAGGCTATCCGCCTATTTCGAACGCGAAAGCCCGTTGTCGCGGTTGTGCATGGGGCGGCGGTCGGCGGCGGTTTGGGCCTTGCGCTGTCGGCCGATTTTCGCGTCACTTGTCCGGACGCGCGCTTCTGGGCGAATTTCGCACGATTGGGGTTTCATGCCGGTTTCGGTCTCAGTTGGACCCTCCCACGTCTTGTAGGTGGGCAGAACGCGGCGACCCTGCTGTATACGGGGCGACGCATCGATGGTGTAGAGGCTGTGGGCATAGGCTTGGCAGATGTGCTGGCGGGCACAGATGACGTGCGAGTCCAAGGGATGGCATTGGCACAGGAAATTGCGTCTTGCGCTCCACTTGCGGTCCAATCGATGCGCGCCACCTTGCGGAAGACCTTTCTTGCGGAAGTCCAGGCGGCTCTCGAACGTGAAAAAAGTGAGCAGCAATGGCAACGCAAGACGCGGGATTGTCGTGAAGGCATTCGAGCCATGGCGGAAAGACGCGCGCCCCAATTTCAAGGGCGCTGATTGGGTATCGGTGCTGGCAATTGCCACGGCGTATAAGGTGAGCCGAAAAGGAAAGTATGTCGATATGCGTGAGAACATCGTTACTCGGCTTGATGACCACCTGCTGACGATAACATTGAATTTACCCGATCGGCGAAACGCGCTGAACACGGAAGTCGCACTGGAGTTGCTGGCAGCGGTGCGTCGCGCGCAATCGGCCTCTGACGTACGAGCAGTGCTTTTCCGCGGAGAGGGGGGCACTTTCTGCGTCGGGGGAGACGTGAAGGGCATGGCCGATTCATCTAAGCCAGCACCAAGCTTTGAAGAAAAAAACGCGTTGATGCATGAGACAATGCAAATAGGCCGTATTCTGCATGAAATGGCAAAGCCGATCGTGGCCGCGATAGACGGTGCTGCAGCAGGAGCGGGCCTGTCTCTGGCCCTTGCCTGTGATTTCAGGGTGGTGGGGGAAGGCGCGAAAATCACCACCGCCTTCGCACGAATGGCGGTGGCCGGGGATTATGGCGGTATCTACTACCTGACCAAACTTATCGGCAGCGCTAAGGCGCGCGAACTATATCTTCTGTGTCCCGTCATATCGGGGCGGGATGCGCATGCCTTGGGCCTTGCCACACGCCTTGTTCCTGATGACATGGTTCAGTCCAGTGCTCTAGAGCTCGCTCGCTCGCTCGCGGCAGGGCCACCCCTGGCATTGGGTTACATCAAGCGCAATCTCAACAATGCCGAAGATATGTCGCTCGAGGCATATCTTGAGGTGGAGGCGCTGCATCAATGCCGCTGCCTGCAAAGCAGCGATTACAAGGAAGCGGCCGCCGCGTTTGTAGCAAAGCGGCGGCCGCAATTTACGGGTGCCTGACGTTTCGTTTCAAGCGGCCTGATCCCGCCGTCGCGGCGAAAATGCGATATGCAAATCTTCCAGTTGGTGGATATGGAAAATCGCCGCGTTACGCGGTTCGGGGAATGCCGGATCGAATCTAATATTATCCAGACGGTCGAGTAATCGAGTCAACGAGATTTTGAGCTCGGAACGCGCGAGCAGATTGCCGATGCAGTGATGAATGCCGCGACCAAAGGCCAAGTGCGTTCTTACTCCCTTGCGATCGCTGTCAAACTGTGCCGGACATTCAAACTTTTTGGGATCGTAGTTACCGGCCATATAGCTGATCATTACGACGCTGCCTGCTGGAATTGTCATTCCGCTAATTTCGACGTCCTGCATGACGACGCGGTAGACATGCGGGCTGGGAGAATGAACGCGCAGCGATTCTTCAATGAACAGCGGTAGTCCCGAAATGTCCGCGCGCAGCGATTGCATGATCTCCGGGTGACGGATCAGCAACTCAACACAGCGTGCAATTGCACCGGTAGTGGTTTCATTGCCCGCGACCAACAGTTGGTGACCCAAGCTGACAAACTCTTGCGTCGTCAGTTGCTCCCCGTCGAGGTCCACATTGGCCAGCATACTAAGAAGATTGTTGGTTGGTTCCGCTTTATATTGCGCTTGCCGCTCAGCTAGATACTGCTGCATCTCGATATTGATCTTTACCAACCTGATCCATTCCTCTTTTGACAGGCTGGGGTTCGAAAGGGCAATGGCACTGTCCGACCAGCGTTTAAACATCTCCCACTTGTCACGGGGAACGCCCAACTGGTCAGCGATGATAAACATCGGGATTTTGATGCAATAGTTCCTGTACAGATCGGTGGCACCATCATTGATGAATTGGTCTATCAGTTCGTCACACAGGCTCGTCATATAGGGTTCAAGGCTGCGGACGAAGGATGGTGTAAAGATCTTGTCGATGATTGCGCGGTTGCGTGTGTGAACCGGGGGATCGGCCGTCACCAATGTATGAACCCGCCGCCATCCATGTGTATCGTAGAGGCGCTGAACCTCGGCATATCCCGGCTTGTCGGCGCCGCCGCCAAATGTCACCGTGGTTTGATTGGAAAATATCTCCGGGTGATCGTTGGCAAACGCAATATCGTCATAAGACGTGATAACATAGTAGCCGGTCTTGGGATCGCGATAAACAGGATCGCCCGCGTGTAATTTTTCTATGAGGGGAAAGGGGCAACGTTGCACCGCCTCTTCGGTGAAGCTGACAAAATCTTCCATGACACGCTCTACTCCCTTGGCGACCGATGTGGCAGCCTGCATTTAGTTTATCTGTGCCGAGTATTACGCGTCGGGCGGGCATTTTGCGATCCCGAAGACCAAGCATATTGGTTGGTCTACACTATAAATGGGCCAAGCATTCGGCGGTCCTGTATGACGCGCCATGATCTATGAAGAAGGAATTGTTGAGGCGGGTTCAATTGCGCGCGAGGATGCGGGTATGCTGGAAGCGACGGCGGATGTGAGACAATCGCGAGGAAGCATGGTGATGGAGCGCCATTTGCGCATTTTATCTTTTGGGGTGGAGAAAGCATGAATTTTGAATTCTCCGATGATGCTTTGCTGATCCGTGATCAAGCGCGCAGCTTTCTGCGCGATCGATGCGGTTCCGCTGTTGTGCGCAATGTGATCTAAGGCCCGGAACTCCACGCGAGCAGCTTGTGGAAGGAAATTGGGGAAATGGGTTGGCTTGGTGTGGCTATTCCTGAAACCTTCGGGGGAACCGGGCTGGGCTATGAAGTACTGTGCGTGCTGGCCGAAGAGCTTGGGCGTGTGATCGCGCCCGTGCCATTCGCTTCCTCGATCTATCTTGCGGCAGAGGCGCTTCTGGCGGCAGGATCGGAGCGCCAAAACACCGAACATCTTCCGCTCCTTGCCAGCGGTCAAAGCATTTGCTCCTTCGCTCTAGCCGAGGGTGTCGGGTCGATAGCGCGGAATAACGTGGAAGTCCGTGCCGTATACGGATTGCTATATGGCGCCAAATATCCAG
>CAYOZY010000111.1:0-7952 GCA_964408525.1 uncultured Sphingobium sp.
TAGTCGCCGTCAGCATACATGCCTGGCATTTCCGCCGTTTCGCCGCCGATCAGCGCGCATCCGGCCTGTTTGCAGCCCTCGGCGATGCCCGCGATCACGCGCTCGGCGACGCCATTCTCCAACCGACCCGTCGCGAAATAATCGAGGAAGAACAGGGGCTCCGCGCCCTGCACGATCAGGTCGTTGACGCACATCGCGACAAGGTCGATGCCGACCGTGTCGTGCCGACCGCTGTCGATCGCGAGCTTGAGTTTTGTGCCCACGCCGTCATTGGCCGCGACGAGCAGAGGGTCTTTATACCCCGCCGCCTTCGGGTCGAAAAAGCCGCCGAAACCGCCGAGCGACACATTGGCGCCGGGGCGGCTGGTCGCCTTGGCGAGCGGCGCGATCGCCCTCACCAGCGCGTTGCCGGCGGCGATGTTTACGCCCGCCTGCGCATAGCTGTAGGACCGGGGCGACGCGTTTTCGGAATCGGTGGGGTCTGTCATGCCATGGCGCCTATCCTATCTGCCGATTTTATCAAGATGCGGCGGCATAGGTGGAAGCACCAATGGTCTGCGATTTTATTGCGGATTTCGCATTTGTCCGCTTGGATTTCGATGCATTTGCCGTCAAAAGGACGCCCGTGTTGTCAATCGCCCGACCTTCGCTGATTTCGCGCATACCGCTTCTGGGACGGTGGCTGCTGATCCCCCTTGCCGTTGCGCTGGGCCTCGGCGCAGCGGCTTTGGTGGCGCAGATGGAGGGAGAGCGCGGCGTTCCGCCTATCGCCAGCAGCGGGGATTTCGAAGTCGGCGGCATCAAGGTCGATGTCTATGCCGCAACGCCAGAGGCCGCGCGCATGGCCGGATGGCGTCAGGCACAGCGCCTTGCGTGGAAAAAGCTGTGGGCGCATACCAATGGCGGAGGCGGGGTAGGCCTTTCCGATGGTCAGCTCGACCAGATCGTTTCCGGTATCGAGGTCGAATCGGAGCAGATCGGTCCCAACCGGTACATCGCTTCCCTGCGCGTGCTGTTCGATCGCGCGCGCGCCGGACAGATATTGGGCGTCCGCACCACGGCGATGCGTTCGCCCCCGCTGCTGGTAATCCCGATCCTGCGCGAAGGCGGTAGCTCAACAGTGTTCGAAACCGTCAACGAATGGCAGAAGGCCTGGGCGCGCTATCGCACCGGGGATAGCGCCATCGACTATGTGCGCACCAGCGGCACCGGGCCGGACGCTCTGCTGCTCAATGCCGGGCAGCAGGGGCGCAGGGGCCGTAACTGGTGGCGCAACATCCTCGACCAATATGGCGCGGCGGACGTCGTGTTTCCGATCGCGCGGCTGGAGCGGCAATGGCCTGGCGGCCCGGTGGTCGGGCATTTCGCGGCGCGCTATGGGCCTGACAACGACCTGCTCGGCAGCTTCTCCCTGCGCGCGGCGAATTCGGCGGGTATCCCCGCGATGCTGGATCAGGCTATCGAGCGCCTGAATGGCATATATACTCAGGCATTGCTCGATGGCCGCCTGCGGCCCGATCCGTCGCTCGTGATCGAAGAGCCAGTCAACGCGAGCGAGTTGGACCTGGCAAATATGAGCGAGGAACTGGTCGAGACAGGCGATATGTCAGCCAGCGGCGCCGGTGTTTCCACCTATTTCGTTCAGTTCGACACGCCCGATGCCGCGTCCGTCAATCAGGGCGAATCCTCGTTGCGCAGCGTAGCGGGCGTGCGTTCCGCCGCGACAAGCAGTCTCGCGCTAGGTGGCGTTTCCGTGATGCAGGTGAGCTTCGATGGCTCGCTCGATGCGCTCAAGGCCGCGCTTCAGGCGCGAGGATATGCGGTGACTGGCTCCGGTTCGACCTTGCGGATCAGCCGTCGCGCCAGCGGCGGAGCGGCTCCTGCACCGGCGTCTTCTCCCGCGCAATGAGCCAGATCGGACTGCCGTTTGACTGGGCCGGACAGGCGCGGGCGGGCCATTTCATCCTGAGCGACGCGAACAGGCTTGCAGCCGGACATATAGAGCGCTGGCGCGACTGGCCGGTGCCGATTTCCATCCTCTCCGGACCTCCGAGGTCGGGCAAAACCACATTGGGCCGGCACTTTGCCGATATTTCGGGCGGTGAAGTGATCGACAATGCCCAGCGGGTCGCGAATCACGAACTCTTCCACCGCTGGAATATCGCTCGCGACGGTGGGCGTCCGCTGTTGCTCATCTCACGGGAAGCACCGCAGAGCTGGACCGTGACGCTGCCTGATCTGCGCTCGCGGCTTGCCGCCGCGCCGCATGTTTCCATCGCCGAGCCGGACGATGCTTTGATGCGCGCACTCATCGAGGGCGGGCTGGCGCGGGCGGGGTCCGCCTATGCGCCAGATGTGCCCGAATGGCTGGCCCGCCGGGTCGAGCGCAGCTATGGCGCCGTTGCCATGTTGCTGGATGAACTGAATCGCCTTTCGCTCGCATCTTCGCGAAAGATTTCCGTCCCTTTCGTGAAAGAAGCGCTGCACAGAATCGGTTTTCTCCCTATAGTCGAGCCTGACGCCGCGCCGGAAGAGGCGCCCGAACAGGACAGGAAGAGCAGCGACAATGTCTGAAGCCGATCCGGTCATCAGCCTGGCCGAAACGGGGGAGCGCTATTTCAACCGGGAGCTTTCCTGGCTGGCATTCAACCGCCGTGTATTGGAGGAAGCGACCAACGCCGCCCATCCCCTGCTGGAGCGGCTGAGATTTCTCTCGATCAGCGGCAACAATCTCGACGAATTTTTCATGGTGCGTGTCGCGGGCCTTAAGGGGCAACAGCTCGACAATGTGGACCTGCGCTCCGCCGATGGCCTCACCCCGGCGCAACAGCTCGCGGCCATTGGCGCGGAAGCGGACCGGCTGATGCAGGAACAGCAGGCGGTCTGGCACGATCTGCGCTATGCACTGGTCGATGCCGGGATCGAGGTGATCGATTCCCAGCCGCTCAGCCCGGAAATCGAGGCGTGGCTGGAAGAAAATTTCCTTGCGCAGATTTTCCCGATCCTGACCCCTCAGGCGCTCGATCCCGCGCATCCCTTTCCTTTCATCCCCAATCTGGGCTTGTCGTTGCTGTTCGATCTTCGGCGTCAATCCGATGGCGAGAATGTGCGCGAGCTGGTGATGATTCCTTCGTCCCTGCCGCGCTTTTTCCGTATTCCGGGACATCCTGCGCGTTACATGGCGCTCGAAAGCGCGATCCGGCGGTTCAGCCACCGCCTGTTTCCCGGCTATGAGGTGCGCGAGAGCGGCGTTTTCCGCGTGATCCGCGACAGCGACATCGAAATCGAGGAAGAGGCGGAAGATCTCGTCCGCTATTTCCGCAGCGCGATCAAGCGACGGCGGCGTGGGCGCGTCATCCGGCTGGAGATCGAAGCCGGGATCCCCGAAGCGGTCGAGGAAATGTTGCAGGAGCTGATGCACGGCCAGGACGCGATGATCGCGGACATCAGCGGCTTCATCGGCATCGGCGACCTCTCGGCCGTGGTGGAGGAGGACCGGCCCGACCTCAAGTTCGAGCCGTTCGCCGCCCGTTTTCCCGAACGCATCCGCGAATATGGCGGCGATTGCTTCGCGGCGATCCGGGCGAAGGACATTGTCGTCCATCATCCCTATGAAAGTTTCGATGTCGTCGTCGCCTTTCTGAAACAGGCGGCCGCCGACCCGGATGTGGTCGCGATCAAGCAGACGCTCTATCGTGCGGGCAAGCAATCCGCCGTCATCCGCGCGCTGACTGACGCCGCCGAGGCGGGCAAGTCCGTCACCGCCGTCGTGGAGCTGAAGGCGCGGTTCGACGAGGAGCAGAATCTGCTCTGGGCGAGCCAGCTCGAACGCGCGGGAGTTCAGGTCGTCTATGGCTTCATCGACTGGAAAACCCACGCCAAGATTTCGATGGTCGTGCGGCGCGAGGGCGATGCCTTCCGCACCTATTGCCACTTCGGCACCGGCAATTATCACCCCATCACCGCGCGCATCTATACGGACCTCAGCTTCTTCACTGCCGATCCGCGCATCGGGCGCGACGCAGCTTCGGTGTTCAACTATATCACCGGTTATGTCGAGCCGCAGGCGCTCGAGCTGCTCACCATGTCGCCGCACGAACTGCGTCGCCACCTTTGTGAGCTGATCGACGCTGAAATCGCCCATGCCCGCGCGGGCCGCCCCGCCACCATATGGGCAAAGATGAATTCGCTGGTCGATCCGGCGATCATCGAAAAGCTCTATGCCGCCAGCAATGCCGGGGTGGATATCGATCTGGTGGTGCGCGGCATTTGCTGCCTGCGGCCCGGCGTTCCCGGCATGTCGGAGAATATCCGGGTGAAATCTGTCGTAGGACGCTTTCTGGAGCACAGCCGTATCGCCGTGTTCGGCAATGGCCGCAGCCTGCCGCATAATGACGCGAAAGTGTTCATCAGTTCGGCGGACTGGATGCCGCGCAATTTCGACAGGCGCGTCGAATATATGCTGCCCATCGAAAATGCGACGGTGCATGACCAGATTCTCGATCAGGTCATGGTTGCGAACCTTATCGACACGGAACAGAGCTGGACGCTGGACAGCGATGGCCGCTATCATCGGGTCGAGGCAGGTGAAAGGCCGTTCAATCTGCATCGTTATTTCATGACCAACCCGTCGCTTTCGGGTCGCGGCGCGGCTCAGGCGCAAGGCGATGCCGCGCCCAAGCTCAGCCTGCGACGCCGGGTCTGATGGCTGGGCGAGGAAGCCCGCTCGGTGAGCTGGCCCGGTTGCGGTCGACGAGAGGACCGCAAAGCGCCTCGCTGGCGAAGCGGCGCGCGGTCATTGATATCGGCTCCAACAGCGTCCGCCTTGTGGTCTATGATGGCCCCACGCGGGCCCCGTTCCTGCTGTTCAACGAGAAGGTGGCTGCGGGGCTGGGTGCGGCCCTTTCCGCCACCGGTGCGATAGACGATGCAGCGATGGAGCGGGGCATAGCGGCGCTTGGGCGCTTCTCCTTCCTCGCGCGAGAAATGGATGTGGCGGAAGTGCGCTGTATCGCCACCGCCGCGGTGCGCGAGGCAAGCAATGGTGCGACCTTCGTCGCCCGCGCCCGCGCTGAAGCAGGCATGGATATTCTCGTGCTGTCGGGCGAAGAAGAAGCACGCATCGCAGGGCTTGGCGTGATTTCCGGCATAGCCGATGCGGACGGCATCGTTGCGGATCTGGGCGGGGGCAGCCTCGAACTGGCGCGGGTGAAAGGCGGCGCGGTGCATGAAGTGGTATCGCTTCCGCTCGGCGTGCTTCGGCTTGAAGCGATCCGGGCGCAAGGCAAGACCGCGCTGGCGAAATATGTCGCCAAGGCGTTGCGCGCCGCAGGGTGGAATATGGCGGGCCGAAAGCTGCCGCTTTATCTCGTCGGAGGTTCATGGCGCGCACTCGCCCATCTCGATATGCAGCTTTCGCAGTTCCCGCTGCCGGTCATTCACCAATATCGTATGAGCGCGGATCGGGCCGCCTATCTGGTGCGTGTTACCGCGCAGATGGGTAAAGCCACCATAAAGAAGATACCGGCGATCTCCTCTTCGCGTGCTGCGACGATGGGTAATGCCTCGGCTCTGCTTGCCGTTCTGGTTCGCGCGCTGGAGAGCAGCGATCTGGTCGTTTCGGCGCATGGCTTGCGCGAAGGGTTGCTATACGAAGTCCTGAGCGACGAGGATAAGGCGCTCGACCCGCTATTGGTGGCGGCCGAGGCCGAAGGTGAGGCGCAGGGGCGCTTTCCCGGTCATGGCGCGCTGATCGACGGCTGGATTTCGCCGCTGTTTCCGGGCGAACCGCCGGAATGGGCGCGGTTGCGGCGCGCGGCTTGCCTACTGGGCGATGTCGCATGGCGGGCGAACCCTGATTTTCGCGCCGAGCGCGGGCTGGAGATCGCGCTGCACGGCAACTGGATTGGCATAGACGGCGCCGGGCGCGCGATGCTGGGGCAGGCGCTCTATTCCAACTTTGGCGGCGGCGCGGAACTGGTGCCGGAGATCAGCGGTCTGGCGAGCGTCGATGCGCTGCAGCGCGGGATGCAATGGGGGCTGGCCATCCGCCTTGCGCAGCGGCTTTCAGGCGGCGTTGCGGGGCCGCTGGAAAATGCACGGATCACGCGGAACAGCGGCTGTATCGAACTTCGGCTGAACGGCGCCTATGCCTGCCTGCGTGGCGAGACGGTGAACCGGCGCCTTAAGAATTTGGGGCAGGCGATGGAGCTGGACTGGCAGGTCGTGATCGACGGCTGAGCGAAGCTCCTGCTCCAGCTTCGGAAGCCTTACGCGGCAGTCCGTGTCATCTGCAACCGGCCCTCGACCACCGCAAAGGCAAGCCGCCCCTCGACAAGATCGAGCGCGTCCTGCCCGAACTGCTCGAAGCGCCAGCCTTCCAGTATCGCTAACCCCTCGCGCACACCCGCCGCCAGCATCTCGATATCGTCGGTGCGGGCGATCAGGCGCGCTGCGACATCGATTTCCTTCGCGCGAATCTTGAGCAGCAGCTTCAACAGGTCCGCAACCAGCGCGCCATCCTTACCGAGGCCGGGACGCTTGGGATCGCGTTCGGGCATTTCCTCGCGCGCCAGCGGCTTGGCATGGGCGAGTGCCTGCATCAGCCGCGCACCGATGTCGTTCTGCTTCCATGTCGCCGAAAGGCCGCGCACCTTGCCCAGATCCTCCTGACTGCGCGGAGGATGGGAAGCGAGGTCGGCCAGCGTTTCGTCTTTCACTATGCGCCCGCGCGGGATGTTCTTGTCTCGCGCTTCATGTTCGCGCCATGCCGCCAGCGCCTTCAGACGGCCCAGAACTTCAGGCTTCTTGCTGGAAATGCGCACGCGCTGCCATGCCTGCGCAGGATCGTTGGCATAGTTTTGCGGGTCGGCGATGCGCTCCATCTCCACGTCGAGCCAGTCGCCGCGCCCGGTCTTGATGAGACGCTCCAGCATCTTCGGGAATATCTGGATCAGGTGCGTGACATCGCCGATCGCATAATCGATCTGGCGATTGTCGAGCGGTCTGCGCGCCCAGTCGGTGAAGCGCGCGCCCTTGTCGAGGCTGATGCCCATCCATGCCTCTACCAGATTGCCATAGCCGACCTGTTCGCCCAGCCCCAGCGCCATGGCGGCGATCTGCGTATCGAACAGCGGGTAAGGGGTTTTGCCGGTGAGGTTGTAGATGATTTCGAGATCTTGCCCGCCGGCGTGGAAAACCTTCAGCACATCCGCGTTCTCGACCATAAGGTCGAGCAGGGGGGCAAGGTCGATGCCCGGCGCCTTGGGGTCTATGGCGGCGGCCTCATGCTGGTCCGCGATCTGCACGAGGCACAGGTCGGGCCAGAAGGTGTTTTCCCGCATGAATTCGGTGTCTATGGCCACCCAGGGAGAGCGGGAGAGGCGTTCGCACAGGGCGGCGAGGTCTTTGCTGTCGGTAATCAGCGGATGAATTTGCATAAGTTCGTCGTTCACATTATGGGCTTGGGCCGCCGGAGCGGCGCATGGTCTTGACTTGCCCATAGCCCGGTTACGCAAACTTGTCATTTCCGAACACGGTTGGAAGAAAACACAGATCATGCACGCCTATCGCACCCATAAATGCGCGGAGTTGCGCGCTTCCCATGTCGGCGAAACCGTCCGTGTGTCGGGCTGGGTGCACCGCAAGCGCGATCATGGCGATCTGGTGTTCATCGATCTGCGCGATCATTATGGCATGGTTCAGATCGTTACCGAGGTGGACGGCCCGGTTTTCAGGGTCATTGAGTCGCTTCGGGCGGAAAGCGTGGTGACGATTACCGGCAGGGTGGTCGCCCGCGCGAAAGAGGCGGTCAACCCCAATCTCGATACGGGTGAGATCGAAATTCGCGCGGAAGATGCGGTGGTTCAGTCCGCCGCGGCCGAGCTGCCGCTTCCTGTTGCGGGAGAACAGGATTACCCGGAGGAAGTGCGCCTGCGCTATCGCTTCCTCGA
>CAYOZY010000111.1:7962-9025 GCA_964408525.1 uncultured Sphingobium sp.
CTTCCTCGATCTGCGCCGCGAAACGCTGCATGCCAATATCGTCAAGCGCACGAAGATCATTTCGGACATGCGCCGCCGCATGGAAGGCGCGGGTTTCACCGAATATTCGACGCCGATCCTGACCGCCAGTTCGCCGGAAGGTGCGCGCGACTTCCTCGTGCCCAGCCGCATCCACGCGGGCAAATTCTATGCGCTCCCGCAAGCACCGCAGCAGTATAAGCAGCTCCTGATGGTCGCGGGCTTCGACCGTTATTTCCAGATCGCGCCCTGCTTCCGCGACGAAGACCCACGCGCTGACCGGCTTCCCGGCGAATTCTATCAGCTCGATCTCGAAATGAGCTTCGTGACCCAGGAAGATGTGTGGAACACGATGGAGCCGGTAATCGCGCAAGTGTTCGAGGCGTTTGCGGAAGGCAAATATGTGACGCCAGCGGGCAGCTTCCCGCGCATCCCGCATGCCGAAGCCATGCTCAAATATGGCTCGGACAAGCCGGACCTGCGCAACCCTATAGTCATTCAGGACGTCACCGGACATTTCCACGGCTCTGGTTTCGGCATTTTCGCCTCGCTGGTCGAGAGCGGCAGCGTGATCCGCGCGATTCCGGCGCCGGGCGCAGGCGCGGGCAGCCGCAAATTCTTCGACGACATGAACAATTGGGCGCGCAGCGAAGGCTATTCCGGCCTCGGCTATATCAACATCAAGGATGGCGAACCGGGCGGGCCTATCGCCAAGAACCATGGCCCGGAGGCGACCGCCAAGCTGATCGAGGCACTTGGCCTCGGCCCCAATGACGGCGTGTTCTTCGCGGCGGGCAAGGAAGGTCAGGCGGCGAAGCTCGCAGGCCTTGCGCGCATCCGTATCGGTGAGCAACTCGACCTTATCGACCAGAACCGCTTCGAGCTGTGCTGGATCGTCGATTTTCCCTTCTACGAATGGGACGAGGACGAGAAGAAGGTCGACTTTGCGCACAATCCTTTCTCCATGCCGCAGGGCGGACTGGACGCGCTGAACGGCGCCGATCCGCTGTCGATCAAGGCCTATCAATATGACATGGTCTGCAAC
>CAYOZY010000112.1:0-1260 GCA_964408525.1 uncultured Sphingobium sp.
GGTGTCTTGCCCATCATCAGCTTGGCGTCGTCGCCCACGGCCTTGACGCGCTTTACGCCGTTGATCGTCTCGACCGCCACCACAGACGGCTCATTGAGAACGATGCCGCGACCGCGCACATAGACGACCGTGTTCGCCGTGCCGAGGTCGATCGCCATGTCCTGCGACGAAAATTTGAACAAGCGCGTGAAAATCGACATGCCACATCCTGTTTTCAAAGCGCCCGAATCGTCCGGGCTGCCCGTTCTTATCGCATTTCCTTGCGGCGCGGTGGCGGATGTCGCCTTTTCGGGAAAAAATGTCCTGCCACGGCTCGCGGAAAGCGTTCGCTTGGTCTAGTCAGGTCCATATGTCAATACGCCGCCTGCCCGAACATCTCGTCAATCGCATCGCCGCGGGCGAAGTCGTCGAACGTCCGGCGAGCGCCCTCAAGGAGCTGGTCGAGAACGCCATAGACGCCGACGCGACGCGCATCTCGGTGCGGCTGGCCAATGGCGGATTGGACCGGGTCGAGGTGATCGACGACGGGTGCGGCATGACCTCCGGCGACATGGCGCTCGCGCTGGAGCGACACGCCACATCAAAGCTGCCGGATGAGCGAATCGAGGCGGTCGAAACGCTCGGATTTCGCGGCGAGGCGCTGCCCAGCATCGCCAGCGTTGCACGGCTGACGATGGAAAGCCGGGTGCGCGGAGGAGAGGGCTGGCACCATGTGGTGGATAATGGCCAACTGGCGGGAGAGGGGCCATGCGCCATTCCGCCGGGCACGACCATCCGGGTAGAACAGCTCTTCGATCGCGTGCCCGCGCGCCGCAAGTTCCTGCGCAGCCCCCGTGCCGAATATGCGGCCTGCCTCGATGTCGTGCGGCGTCTGGCGATGGCGCATCCCGAAATCGCCTTCAGTCTGGAGCATGATGGCCGCCGCGCGCTCTCCGTTCAGTCGGGAGAGGCACGGGAGGAGCGGGTCGCGGCGCTCACCGATCGAGGACTGGCGGACAATCATGTCGTTGTGTCGCTGGAGCGGGAAGGGCTTGCGCTTTCAGGGGTCGCCAGCCTGCCCACCTATAATCGCGGGGTTGCCGATCATCTTTATCTGTTCGTGAATGGCCGCCCGGTGCGCGACAGGCTGCTGGTCGGCGCGGTGCGCGCAGCTTATGCGGACTTGCTGGCACGGGATCGGCATCCGGTGCTGGCGCTGTTCCTCGATGTTCCGGCGGGCGAGGTCGATGTGAACGTGCATCCGGCCAAGACCGAAGTGCG
>CAYOZY010000112.1:1270-5553 GCA_964408525.1 uncultured Sphingobium sp.
TCGCGATCCGGCGCTGGTGCGCGGTATGCTGGTGAGCGGCTTGCGGCGAGCGCTCGATGAGGCTGGCTTTCGTTCAGCGCAGCGACCCGAAATTGGCGCGATGGCGGCATGGCGGAGCGAACCCGCTACGCCGACACCGATCGGGTCGACGCCGATTTTCGGTGGCGGCGCGGTGATGCTTGCCGATGCGCCCGTGCCAACGCAGTTTTTCGATGTGGCGCGAGGCTGGGCGCCGTCTCCTTCACTTGCGCCTGCCGCCCGCGCTGAAATGGCGCACGATGCGCCGCCGTCCATTCAATCCTTCCCGCTCGGCGTGGCACGTGGGCAGGTCGCGAAAACCTATATCGTGGCGGAAGCCGAAGACGGGCTTATCCTTGTCGATCAGCATGCCGCTCATGAACGGCTGGTGCTGGAGCGGATGCGCCGTGCGCTCGACGGCGCGGGCGTGGCGTCTCAGGCGTTATTGCTGCCAGAAGTGGTAGAGCTGGACGAACCCGCCTGCGACCGGCTTGAGGCGCGCATGGTGGAATTGCGCGAATTCGGGCTGGAGCTGGAACGTTTCGGCCCATCGGCCATGCTGGTGCGCGCCACGCCCGCGATGCTGGGGGCAGGCGATGCGCAGGGGCTTGTGCGTGATCTGGCGGACGATCTGGCGCAGGCGGATACAGCCTTGTCGCTCAAGGAGCGGCTCGATCATGTTGCGGCGACCATGGCCTGTCATGGCTCGGTGAGAGCAGGGCGGGTGCTGTCGGTGGCGGAGATGAACGCACTGCTGCGCGAGATGGAGGTGACGCCCCATAGCGGCCAGTGCAACCATGGCCGTCCGACATGGGTGAAGCTCGCCCATGGCGACATCGAGAAGTTGTTCGGCCGGAAATGATCCGGCCCGAAATGAACCGAAAGTTCGAATCCATCTTGCCACCTTTCCGATTTTGATCCAGCCTTCCTCTCATCGATCTGGAGGGGGCACCATGAAATATTCCATCGCACTTGCGGCGCTCGCTGTTGCGTTGTCTGCATCGGTCGCGCGCGCGGACATTCCGCCTGCATCGCAGATGAGTCCCGAAGAGCGCGCCTATGTCATGAAGATGGAGGAAATCCGCACCAAACAGGCTCCCCAGAGTGGGGATGTCGCCTTGCCGCAGGCGCATGCCACGCTGCATCTGGGCGAGAATTATTATTTCCTTGGCCCGGAGGATGCGCGCAGGGTTCTGGTGGAGGGGTGGAATAACCCTCCTTCATCGGCGGAAGGCGTTCTGGGGCTGGTATTTCCGAAGGGCGCGATCTTTTACGATCCCGACGCATGGGGCGCTGTCGTCACCTATCAGGATAGCGGCTATGTGAGCGACGAGGATGCTCGCACCACAGACTATGGAGATCTGCTGAAGCAGCTTCAGGAGGGACAGGAGGCGGCCAATGAAAGCCGCAAGGAAGACGGCTATCCCGCGCTTCATCTGATGGGGTGGGCGCAACAGCCAACCTATGATGCCCGGCAGCATAGTGTTGTCTGGGCGCAGAATTTGCGGTCCGACGGCAGCAGCGAGAACGGCCTGAACTATGATGTCCGCCTGCTGGGGCGCAGTGGCGTGCTCAGCCTTAATATGCTGTCCTCCATGCCGCATCTCGCAAGCGTCAATGCCGCTGCCGCAGGGTTGGCCAGGGCAGCGACGTTCGATGCGGGATCGCGTTATGAAGAGTTCGTGCCCGATGTCGACAAGAAGGCGGGCTATGGTATCGCGGGGCTGGTGGCCGCCGGTGTCGGCGTGGCCGCAGCCAAGAAGCTGGGCTTTCTGGCGATCCTTCTGGGTTTCGGCAAGAAATTCATCGTGCTGATCGGTGTCGCGGCTGTTGCCGTCGGTCGCTATGTCCGTCGCCTTTTCGGACGGGAGGAAGAGCCGGATCAGGAATAAGGAAATCTGCGGCGCCGGTCAGTCCGCTGGCCGCCGCGCAAACATTCCGATGGTGATCACCGTCATTACGGGATCGTCATTCTGATTGAACACTGTGATCCGGGTGCGTGTCATGCCGCGATCGGGCCTGCTGCGCGATTGGGATTTGTCCAGGATTTCGGAGGTGCAATGCAGGACATCACCGGGATAGACGGGTTTCAGCCAGCGCAGTTCGTCCATACCCGCGCCGCCCAGACTTGATTCTTCGAGACCCGCGTCGCGCCAATAGTTGACCATCATGTTCATCATCATGCCGCATGTGTGCCAGCCGCTCGCGGCGATCTTGCCGAAGATGCTCTTGGCGGCCGCTTCATCGTCAAGATGAAAGAGTTGGGGATCATATTTGGAAGCGAAGTCGATCACTTCCTCGCGCGTCACCTCATAGCGGCCGAAGCGCTGAATCTTGCCGACTTCCAGATCATCAAAATAAGCCGCCATGGTCAATGCCCCAGAGATAGCCGCGTGAAAAGCGTGTATCCCCATGGATTGCGGCCATAGGCGCCGTCAAGCGCATCGGGTTTGAGATAGGTCGAAACACTGCCGCCAAGAGTAAGCGCGAGCGGGCTTTCGCCCAGCGGCGTGGTCCATGCATAGCCGCCCATCAGCTTGGTGATGCGAAACGCGCGGTCGTGCAGCGGATCAGAATGATCGGTAAACAGCTCGTCATTCTTTACATTCTCGACGCGAGCAAACAGCTTGTGATGATTGGTGAGGTCATAGGTCGCTTCGGCCAGCCAAGCGGTCAGCGTGTCGCCGGGGTCGCGGTTCTTGGCGGAAAACGCCGCCATCGCCTTCAGGCGGCTGTTGGCATAATGCACGCTCGCCGTCGTGCGATGTTCGTTCTCGCCAGCGTGGGTTGCTTCGGGTTGCTTGATGAAGCCGTGGCTGATCTGGGCGGCCCAATTGGGCGTCGGGTTCCATGTCGCGCGGACGGACCATGAGTCGAGTTTGGGTGTCTCGATGTTCCACCGCTTCTCGTCCGGCTCGCGACCACGGAAGGCCGATGCCTCGAGCTGCCAGCGGCGCGACGCAATACCGGCTGTCACCACGCCGTAAGTGATGTGCGTGCTGTCGAACCAGTGATGGCTGATCGGCGGTTCGGGTGTGTAGCCCGCGCTACCGCGATGCATGAAAGCGCTGGGGCCGAGCGCCGGTTCGCCGACCGGCCCACCATAGAGGAAGATCGATGTTCCAGGCGCGATATCGACATCGACCCGCGCGGCCAGTTCCATGAACAGGTCATGCGGGTGCTGCCGGTCGACCAGCGGTTGTCCCTGCGCCGTCTCGCCAGTAGCGAAGAGATTGGGATAGCCCGACGCATCCATCTCAGGTTCGAGGCTGAACATGGATTTGAGCGCCAGCCGTGCGCCGCCGAAATCTTTACTTGCGGTGAGCATCGCCATGCTGGTGACGTAAGCCTTGTCATCCCCGCGCGGGCCGGAATGGTCGGTGTAATTCGCCTGCACCCAGCCGTGGGCCATCAGCATCCAGTCGTCGCCCGGCATGATATGGAGGCCGTGCATCGCGCCTTCGCGTCCGGGCAGGCGCGATGTGCCGGAGCCGGGTGAACTGTAGCAAATACGATCTGAGTATGCACCTGTCACGGTTTGGGTTTCACAATGCCCATCCCATGATTTAATGTGCTTTCCTAGTTCATCAGAATTTTCATGCTCCATCCCCGGCATATTCGGGTCCATCTGCATGGCGCCCATATCATGCCCGGAATAGTCCTGCGCGGCGGCGGGGAGGGAGGAAAGGGCCAAAACCATTGCCGTCATTCCCGCGAATGCGGGAATCCAGTTTCGGCGTCTGACCTGGATTCCCGCATTCGCGGGAATGACGGATGATGGCGTCATATTCGGATCCCTAACTATGCAAAAAGTGCATCACGTCGCCGTCCTGCACAACATACGCCTTGCCCTCGGCGCGGAGCTTGCCGGCCTCGCGCGCCTTGGCTTCGCCACCCAGCGTTACATAGTCATCATACGCAATCGTTTCGGCGCGGATGAAGCCTTTTTCGAAGTCCGAGTGGATTTCTCCCGCCGCATTCGGCGCGCTTGCGCCCTTGTGCACGGTCCACGCCCGCGCTTCCTTCGGCCCGACGGTGAAGAAGGTGAGCAGGTGGAGCAGCTCATACCCGGCGCGGATCACGCGGGCGAGGCCGGTCTCGTGCAGGCCCAGCTCTTCCAGATATTCGATGCGCTCGGCCATCTCCATGCCGACCAGTTCGGATTCGATCGCGGCGGAGACAACCACCGCCTGCGCGCCCTCTGCCGCCGCCTTTTCGAACACGCGGGCGGAGAAATCATTGCCGCTGGCGGCGCTTTCTTCCTC
>CAYOZY010000112.1:5563-9023 GCA_964408525.1 uncultured Sphingobium sp.
CGGGTTTCGACGTAAGCAGTTGCGCCTGTTTGAGCACGCGCGCTTCTTCCTCGTCGCGCGGCTCGACCAGACGGGCGGGCTTGCCTTCGCGCAGCAGGTCCAGCGCTTGACCCAATACGGAAGCGATGAGCTTGCTTTCCTTGTCGCCCTGCGCCGCCTTCTTCTGCGCGGCGGGAACCCGCTTTTCGAGCGATTCAAGGTCGGCGAGCATCAGCTCGGTCTCGACCGTCTCTGCATCCGCAATCGGATCAACCCTGTTATCAACATGCTGGATGTCGTCATTCTCGAAACATCTCAGCACATGGACGATGGCATCCACCTCGCGGATATTGCCAAGGAACTGGTTGCCTAGCCCCTCGCCCTTGGATGCCCCGCGCACCAGCCCCGCGATATCGACAAAGGCAAGCTGGGTCGGGATGATCTTCTGGCTGTGCGCGATCTCCGCCAGCCTGTCGAGCCGCGCGTCCGGCACCGAGACGTTACCGATATTCGGCTCGATGGTGCAGAAGGGATAGTTCGCCGCCTGCGCCGCCTGCGTCTCGGTCAGCGCATTGAACAACGTCGATTTGCCGACATTGGGCAGGCCGACAATACCGCATTTGAAACCCATGCTAATTTCCTATTCGTCTTGCAGCCGCATTGCGACATCGTTCATGAAACGCCCGTCATCGCCCCTGGCCAGCCATTCGGCCTCCGCGCCGATTGCGCCGAGCATGTCGGTCAGCGGCTCGATCTCGTTCTTCGCATAGCCGGACAGCACATAGCCGTGCACCTTGTCCTTGTGCCCCGGATGACCGATGCCGATGCGCACCCGGCGAAAATCCGGCCCAATATGCGCTTCGGTCGAGCGCAGGCCATTATGCCCGGCGGTGCCGCCGCCGCGCTTCACCTTGACCTTCATCGGCGCGAGATCAAGCTCGTCGTGAAATACGGTGACGTTCTCCGGCGCGGCCTTATAGAAATCAAGCGCCGCGCGGATCGACCGACCGCTTTCGTTCATGAAGGTGCCGGGTTTCAGCAGCAGAATCTTTTCAGGACCGAATCGCCCTTCGGCGGTCCAGCCCTGAAACTGCTTTTTCCACGGCGAAAAGCCATGCATTTCGGATATAAGATCGACCGCCATGAAGCCGACATTGTGCCGGTGGAGCGCATATTGCGGGCCGGGATTGCCTAAACCAACCCAGATCTGCATGCGCGCTCCTCCCGTCGTGGAAAGGAATTACTCCCCTTCGCCCTCACCCTCGGCCTTGGTAGTGTCGCCTTCGCTCGATTTGAGCGAGGAGGGGGCAACCACGGTGGCGATGGTGAAATCGCGGTCGGTGATCGCGCTTGCCGCACCCTTGGGCAGAGTGACATGGCTGATGTGTACCGCCTCGCCGACATCGAAGCCCGTCATGTCGATCTCGATCTGATCCGGGATTTCGGCCGCGTCGCAGACCAGCTCCAGCTCGTGCCGGACAATGTTGAGCACGCCACCGCGCTTCAGACCCGGAGATTTCTCTTCGTTGATGAAGTGCACGGGCACGTTCACATGCACAGTGGCATGTTCGGAAACGCGCAGGAAATCGGCGTGGAGCGGACGGTCGCTCACCGGATGGAAGGCGACGTCCTTGGGAAGCGTGCGGACCTGCTTGCCGCCGACTTCGACCATGACGACCGAGTTGAAGAAGTGGCCGGTGCCGAGCAATTTGCTCAGCAGCTTTTCCTCGACATGAACCAGGGACGGTTCTTCGTTGTTTCCATAAATGACGGCGGGTACGCGGCCTTCGCGACGAAGAGCGCGGGAGGCTCCCTTGCCAGCCCGATCGCGTGCCTCGGCCGACAGCACAAGCTGATCGCTCATAACATGTCTCCAAGTGTTAGGTACAAACCGCCACGCCTCCAGGGATGACCATGACGGAAGGCGCGCCTATAGCGGAATGTTACCCGAAAGCAAGGAGAATGAGCAGTTTGCCGGGGCGGGGGCTATTTCAGCCCGAAATCCTTCTTGCCCAGCCGCCGCACATGATATTTGCGCCCCTGCAACAGGTCGATGACGCTGCCCTTGCCCGCCAGATGCCCGGCGCCCACGGCAATGAAAACCGTGCCCGGCTGTTCCAGTCGCCTTTCGATCCAGCCGACCCACCGCACATTGCGATCATAAAGCAGAACCTTCGCCAGTTCCGGCGTGTCCCTGATCGACTCGTTCATCTGCCTGCCCAGTGCATCGGCCCTGCCGCGCGCCCAGTTGGCGCTAAGCGCGCGGAATTCCTTCTCGACCTTGGGCAGCTCCTTCACCGTCGCGTTGAGATAGGCGAGCTGCACCTTGCGCGGCAATGTGTCGAAATAGCCAAGCTGCTGTTCCGCGGTTTCAAGGCCGATGACCTGTTTGCTGCTCGCGCGCGCCGAACTTTCCAGCACCTTCTCGACGCCGATGTCATCGCGATAGCCGAGCATTACGAGCGGCGCGACCGACAGGTTGATCGCCGCCAGCCACGGGTCCACCCGGTCCATCGCGGCGGCGGGGATATCGAACCGTTCGAGCGCCGCCAGATAGTTCGCGCGATCCCTGGGCGCGAGCGCTTCGCTCGTCGGCGGGTCATTGGTGTTGAGCGCGAGCTTCGCGACCGTCGCCGCCATGTCGGATGGCGAGGTGGCGGCGACTTCCAGCACCAGCGTGTCCGAGCGGTCGAAAGCGGCTTTCACCTCGTCGTCGAACCACACGGTGCCGGGTTTCAGCATATGCATCGAGCCGAAGAAATAGAGGGTAGTGTCGTCATCCGACAGCGCCCAGAGTGCGGGATCGGCGCTGGGTGCGGTTGCTGCGGCCGCCTGATGCGGCTTGCCGCCCACTCCGGGCGCGGAGCAGGCCAGCGCGGCGGTGGCAGCGAGCGGAACGAAACGTCGGATGGCGGGGAGGAAATCCAGCATGGCGCCTTCATGGCCGCAACCGGGCAGAAGGGCAAGAGGGACATGGCCTGACCCTAGCCACTTGACCATCCCGGCCCCATGCGCCAAGGCGTTGCGCCAAAATCCCCACCATATTCCATGGGCAGAAACATGATGGCCGAAGCGGCAGCCAGTTTGAGCTTTCAGGACCTGATCCTGACCCTCCATGACTATTGGAGCAAGCAGGGTTGCGTCATCCTCCAGCCGCTCGACATGGAGGTGGGCGCGGGCACATTCCACCCGGCGACCACGCTGCGCAGCCTTGGGCCGGACCCGTGGAATTGCGCCTATGTGCAGCCAAGCCGCCGCCCCACCGACGGGCGCTATGGCGAAAACCCCAACCGGCTCCAGCATTATTACCAGTATCAGGTCATCATGAAGCCCTCGCCGCCGGACCTGCAAGAGCTGTATCTCGGCAGTCTCAAGGCCATCGGCATCGACCCGCTGCTCCACGACATTCGCTTTGTCGAGGACGATTGGGAAAGCCCGACGCTCGGCGCCTGGGGGCTGGGCTGGGAGGTCTGGTGCGACG
>CAYOZY010000113.1:0-8983 GCA_964408525.1 uncultured Sphingobium sp.
GCAGAACACGACGGGGAGATTCTGCGTGGCCACATCGTGCACTACCTGATCGTAAGCGCGTTGCAGGAAGGTCGAATAAATGGCGCAGAAGGGGCGCATACCCTGCGCCGCGAGGCCCGCCGCGAAAGTGACGGCATGCTGCTCGGCGATGCCGACATCGAAGCAGCGGTCGCGGAAGGCATCGGCGAACTTGTCAAGACCCGTGCCCGAAGGCATGGCGGCGGTGATCGCGCATACCTTTTCGTCGCGCGCGGCTTCGGCGATCAGCGCCTTGGCGAACACGCTGGTATAGCTTGGCGGGCCGGGAGGAGCCTTGGCCTGCGCGCCTGTAACCACGTCGAATTTCTGCACGCCGTGATATTTGTCGTCGGCGGCTTCGGCGGGCGCGTAGCCCTTGCCCTTTTGGGTGACGACATGAATTAGGCACGGCCCTTCGGCCATGTCGCGCACATTTTCGAGCACCGGAATCAGCTGGTCGAGATTATGCCCGTCGATCGGGCCGACATAATAAAAGCCCAGCTCCTCGAACAATGTGCCGCCCATTGCCATGCCCCGCGCATATTCATCGGTCTTTTTTGCGGCATTGTGCAGCGGGCGGGGCAGATGCTTGGCGATCCGCTTGGCGAGACCGCGCAGGCCGATGAACTCGCGGCTGGAAACAAGCCGCGCGAGATAGGCGGACAGGCCTCCCACTGGCGGCGCTATCGACATGTCGTTGTCGTTCAATATGACGACAAGGCGGTTGCCCGCCGCCTCGGCATTGTTCATCGCTTCATAGGCCATGCCCGCCGACATCGCGCCGTCGCCGATCACGGCGATACCCTTGCCGGGCTTGTCCTGCATCTTGTTGGCGATGGCGAAGCCTAGCGCCGCGCTGATGCTGGTCGAGCTGTGCGCCGCGCCGAAGGGATCATAGTCGCTTTCTGCGCGCTTGGTGAAGCCGGAAAGCCCGCCGCCCTGCCGCAGGGTGCGAATGCGGTCGCGTCGCCCGGTCAGTATCTTGTGCGGATAGCATTGGTGGCCGACATCCCAGACGAGCTTGTCCTCCGGCGTGTTGAATACATAATGGATGGCGGTGGTCAGCTCGACGACGCCCAGCCCGGACCCCAGATGGCCGCCTGTGGTCCCCACGGCGCTGATCGTTTCGGCGCGAAGCTCGTCCGCGAGCTGGTGGAGCTGGTCGGGCTTAAGGCGTCGCAGGTCGGCGGGAACATTGACCTGATCGAGCAAGGGCGTGGCGGGGCGATCATTCATCGTCGGACATGTCTCCTGCGCCGGCCCATAGCCGCGACGTCGGCTTGTGTCGAACCCAATATCATGCGTTCACGCGCATTCCGCGCACAAGCCCTTCACCTCGACTATCGGCCTTTCAGGCCTGAACCCTTCGGCAACCGCGCGTTCGCGGACCATGGTCGAAAGCCTGTCGTCATCGAGATGGGTCGTGCCGCCGCATTGGGAGCAGACGAGGAAGATGCAGTCATGCAGGCAACCGGGATGGGCGTTGACGATATAGGCGTTGGCGCTTTCCACCCGCGTGGCGAGGTTGTTTGCAACGAACAGGTCGAGGATGCGATAGACGCTGTTGGGCGCCACCCGCTTGCCGCGCGCCTGACTGACGGCATCGGCGATGTCATAAGCCGAAGCGGGCTTGTCCAGCTGCGCCAGCGCCTCGAATATGGCGGCGCGGGTGGGGGTCCATTGCTCGCCCTGTTCCTCAAGCGCCTTGCGGGCCTCTTCGCGCAGCGACGATCCGCTGAATTCATGGTGATGATGGTGGTTGCCCATGGGCTCGATTGTAGGGGCCAAGGCCGCCATGCACAAGACTTTGGGTTCCGATCCTAAAAGCTTTCCTCGGCATAGATGCGGGAAATATCCCCGTTCCATTCCCCATGAAAACGCTCCAGCAGCATTTCCGAGGGCGTATTGCCACGCGCGACAATCTCCTGCAGCTCGGAGAGATAGCCGGTTTCGTTGGTGCCGCTGGCGTCGAGCCGAGCGCGGGCGGCGAGGCCGGAGCGCGCGATTTCGAGGACATCGGGCGCGATATCGCGCAGGGTTCTGCCACCGGGCACCGGGGCGTCGAAGCCGAGCCGGGGCACCGAATCGCGTAGAGCCTGCCGCTCTTCCATGCTCCAGCCCTTCACCAGATCCCAGGCTGCGTCGAGAGCCTGACTGTCGTAAAGCAGGCCGACCCAGAGCGCGGGGAGCGCGCAGATGCGGCCCCATGGCCCGCCATCCGCTCCGCGCATTTCAAGGAAGCTCTTGAGACGCACTTCGGGAAAGGCGGTCGAGAGATGGTCATTCCAATCGGAGACGGTCGGCTTCTCTCCGGGGAGGGCAGGCAGCTCGCCCCTAAGAAAATCGCGGAAACTCATGCCCGCCGCGTTGATATAGCCGCCGTTGCGATAGACGAAATACATCGGCACATCGAGCGCATAGTCGGCATAGCGCTCATAGCCGAAGCCGTCCTCGAACACGAAGGGCAGCATGCCTGTGCGCGCCGGATCGGTGTCCGACCAGATATGGCTGCGATAGGAGAGGTAGCCGTTGGGTTTGCCTTCCGTGAAGGGCGAATTGGCGAACAGCGCGGTGGCGAGCGGCTGAAGCGCGAGGGAAACACGGAACTTTTGCGCCATGTCCGCCTCGGACCGATAGTCGAGATTGGTCTGGATGGTGCAGGTGCGCAGCATCATGTCGAGGCCCATGGTGCCGACCTTGGGCATATGGTTCAGCATGATCGCATAGCGGCCCTTGGGCATGATGGGCAGTTCATCGCGCGGCTTGTCCGGCCACATACCGACGCCCAGAAAGCCCAGCCCCAGCTCGTCGCCCACTTCCTTCACCTGTTTCAGATGCCGGCCGGTTTCCGCGCAGGTCTGGTGCAGGTTTTCGAGCGGTGCGCCCGAAAGTTCAAGCTGGCCCGCCGGTTCGAGGCTGACCGTGCCGTCCGGCCCGGAGAGCGCGATCACGACATCGCCCTCGTAAACGGGTTTCCAGCCAAAGCGGGTAAGGCCATCGAGCAGATCGGCGATGCCGCCGCGCTCGTCATAGGAGGGCGCATGATGATCGCTCCGGCGATAGACAAACTTTTCATGCTCAGTGCCAATGCGCCAGCTTGTCTGCGGCTTTTCGCCCTTCGAGAAAACGGAGATCAACTGATCCCGGCTCTCGATCCGCGGGTCATCCGTCCCTGAGTCGGTTCTTGTGCTCATGCCCCGCCCTAGTCCCCCTGTGTGACGGTGCAAATAGGGATGAGCGAGCCTTCAATCAATCGGTGCGAACGGGAAAAGACTATTTCTGGAACAGGGATAATTCCTATCGCGCTTGCTCCACCCAATCGCCGTTCGCCGCCATCCAGCAGGCGGCTGCGGCGATGGCGGCGGTTTCGGCGCGCAAGATGCGCGGGCCGAGGGAGAGCGGAACGGCTGCCGGGTGGGCGCGGATCGCCTCGCGCTCTTGCGTTGTGAACCCGCCTTCCGGGCCGACGAGGATCGCGGCGGAGCCGGTGTGAGCGGCAAAGGCTTCGCTTATGGGCATGCCGCCCTGCTCATCGGCGAAAAACAGATGCCGCCCCTGCGGCCAGTCTTTCAGAATCGCATCGAGCTTCGCCATATCTGCCAGTTCCGGCAGCGCGGTGCGTCCGCATTGCTCTGCCGCTTCGATCATGTGGGCGCGTAGCCGCTCCGGGTTCAGCTTGTCGACCACCGCGCGGCTGGTGAGCACGGGCTGAACGCGCGCGACACCCAGCTCGCATGCCTTTTCGAGCATCATGTCGATACGGCCCTTCTTGATGGGCGCGGCGCACAGCCAGAAATCGGGAACGGGTTCGAGCGGTTTCGTCTGTTCCACACATTCGACCACGAGGTCGCGCTTGCGGATGTCGCGGGCGCACGCCGCCCATTCGCCGTCGCGCCCATTAAAGAGCAACACCGCGTCCCCTTCCTTCACCCGCATCACGGAAATCAGATAATGCGCGGCATTGCCATCAATCGACAGGGAGAAGCCGTTGCCCAGATCATCCATTACATAAAGGCGTGGGGCGCTGCGCGGCGGCCATGCGGGGGTTGCGGGCATGAACGGCTTACTCCATGGATGTCGTCCATGTCTAAACAGCAAAAGACGGCCGCAGCGCAAGGCGAGAATATCACCCCCGACAGCGAGGCGCGCGGCGTGATGGCGATGCTGCCGCCTTTGCCACGCGATCTTGCTTCCATGGCGCGGTTCGACCGGCCGATCGGCTGGTGGCTGCTGTTCTGGCCGGGGGCATGGGCGATCGCGCTTGCCGGAAACGGGCTTGAGCATTGGCGCATGATATTCTGGTTTCTGCTTGGAAGCATTGCCATGCGCGGCGCTGGCTGTGTGTGGAACGACATTGTCGATCGCGATCTCGACCGTCGCGTGGCGCGCACCGCCTCGCGGCCGGTGGCGAGCGGGCGGGTTTCCCCGATGCAGGCGGCCCTGTGGATGAGCGCGCTGTGCCTCGTGGGTCTGGTCGTGCTGCTGCAACTGCGCTGGCAGGCGCAGCTGACAGCGGTCGCGAGCCTCGCGCTGGTCGCCGCCTATCCATATATGAAACGCATCACATGGTGGCCGCAGATATGGCTGGGGATGGTATTCAGTTGGGCTGCGCTGGTCGGCTGGATCGAGATGAAGGGCGCGCTGGGTGCTGCGGGTGCGCTGCTCTATGCGGGCAGCATATGCTGGGTGGTGGGCTATGACAGCATCTATGCGCTTCAGGACCGCGAGGACGATGCGCTGGTCGGTATCCGTTCGAGCGCGCTGGCGATGGGGCGGCATGTGCGCGCGGGCGTGGCGGGTATTTACGCGGCGGCGCTGGCGCTGTGGGCGGGCGCGATATGGGTGGCGCGGCCCGATATGCTGGCACTGGTGGCGCTGGTGCCGGTGACGGCGCATCTGCTCTGGCAGGTGGCGGCGTTACGAGCAGATGGAACCAATGCGCTCGATTTGTTCCGGTCCAATCGTTTTGCAGGCCTGCTGATGTTTGCCGCCTGCGTGGTAGTGGGCGGGAGTTAGGCTCCTGCCCTTGGGGATTCATGCTCAGCCGACATGATGTTCCTCCAGGCTGAGCGCCGCATCCGCAACCAGCATGACGGAGCCGCCGCGCCGCTTTTCCAGCAGCGCGATCCACTGCGGATGACGGCGGATGCGCTCGATCACGGCCGGATTCGCGCTCAGTGTTGCAGCGCCGCCGCCAGCCCCGCCCGCGCCCGTCCAGCGCTCGGCACGCCGCAGCAGCGCCATAGCCGCGCTCAGCGCCGGGTCGTCGCGCAGCAGTTCGATCAGCGAGGCGCGCTCGCGCTTGCGGATGATCTGGATGAAACCGAAGCCGTTGACGGCGGTGCGTTCGAACGGCTGGGGCAGATATTTGTCGATCTGCGCCGCAGCGATGGCGCGCTCGTCCTTGTTATTCATCGTCGGCAGGTCGATGCCGATATTGCCCGCAAGCCCCATGGTGCGGATCGCCTGCGCCGCCAGTTTAGCGCCCTTGGGGCCAAGCTGCGCGGGCGGCAGGCTGCCGTCGACATCGATCAGCACCATGGCGGGCGTCGGGAAAATGCGCAGCGCTGCGTCCTCGCCGCCCACTTCGCCGCGCATTGCGGCATCGAGCGACTCGGACCAGCCATGGGCTTCGAGGCGGTCTTCCTCATGCGCGGGGCAGGGGACGACCGGAATGTCGGTAGCGCGGATGCGCTGGAGCAGGCTGGGGCCGGGATGCGGCTTCGCGCCGGGTTGCGCAACGCGGGCGAGTGCGAGCTTTTCGCGTCGCTGCCCGTCCAGCCCCGGTTCGCCCAGTCCGGCGCGCCTGATCTCGACCAGCACCGTGCCGCCCTCGGAAAGTTTCGGCGGGATCGGCTCCAGCAAAGCCTCCTCGCCCGAAAGTAGCTTCACGATGCCGCGCCTTTTGGGCACGAGCACCTTGACCAGCCGCCCCTGCGCCACGGCGCCCGCGAGCGCGCGGTCGCTCTCGCGTTCGATTTGCGCTTCGAGGATACGCCCCGCATGCACGAGCGCGGCTCGCGCTTCGCCAATGCCTTCTTCGTAAAGCCATTCCATCAGAGCGGGTATCCGGCAGCGAGCAACAGCGCGCGCGTTTCATGAAGCGGCAGGCCCACGACGCCCGAATGGCTACCGGCAAGCGCGCGGATCAGCCCCGCCGCGCGCCCCTGTATGGCATAGCCGCCTGCCTTTCCGCGCCATTCGCCGCTGGCCACATAGGCGTCGATCTCTTCGCTATGGAGCCGCTTGAAAGTCACGATGCTGTCCGAGAGCTTGTGCCGCGCCACGCCATCGGCGCCCACCAGCGTGATCGCCGAAAGCACATGATGCCGCCGCCCCGAAAGCAGGGCGAGACATTCGCGCGCGGTCGCCTCGTCCTCCGCCTTGGGCAATATCCGCCGCCCGCAGGCGACCACCGTATCCCCGGCGAGCACCAGATCGCCCGGATGGCGCGCGGCAACCGCCGCCGCCTTTTCCGCCGCCATGCGCGCGGCATAGGCGCGGGGCAGCTCGCCCTTGCGTGGGGTCTCGTCGATATGAGCGGGGTCGATCGCGTCAGCGCTCACGCCCAGTTGCGCGAGCAGGTCCACCCGGCGCGGGCTGGCGGAAGCGAGGACAAGGCGCATCACGCGCGCGCCCTTATTTGAAACGATAGGTGATGCGACCTTTGGTCAGGTCATAGGGCGTCAGCTCGACCAGCACTTCGTCACCGACCAGCACACGGATACGGTTCTTGCGCATCTTTCCTGCCGTGTGGCCCAGTATCTCGTGATCGTTCTCCAGCTTTACGCGGAACATGGCATTGGGGAGCAACTCCACAACCTGTCCGCGCATTTCGAGCAGTTCTTCTTTCGCCATAAAGTCCTTGGAACCATAAAATTTGCGCCGCCATAGCTGCAAATATGACAAAAGGGAAGCTTAACCGCCCAATTGCTCCGCCGCCTCGCCGATCGCATCGAATAGGGCGTCGATCTGTTCGGGCGAAGTGCAATATGGCGGCATCGCATAGATCCTGTTGCCTAGTGGGCGCAGCAGCAACCCGCGTTCCAGAAAAAAGGCGCGCAGGGCGGGCGCCGCTTCGGAGAGATAACCCGCGCCTCCGCGCACCTTCAGGTCTATCGCCGCGATGGCGCCGATCTGCCGCGCGTTTTCCAGCGCGCTATGGTCCGCGAGGCCCGCCAGTCGTCTGGCCATATGTCCGCCCAGAGCCGCAACGCGCGCGGGCACATCCTCGCTCTCCCATATGGCGATGTTCGCCGCCGCTGCCGCGCAGGCTATCGGGTTGGCGGTGAAGCTCGATGAATGGAAAAACATTTTCGCCCGGTCGCCTGACACATGCGCCTCGAATATCTTGCCTCGCGCCAGCGTGGCGGCGAGCGGCACCGCGCCGCCGGTCAGCCCCTTGGCCATGCATAATATATCGGGCGTCACCCCGGCCTTCTCGCAGGCAAAGAGCGCGCCTGTCCGGCCCCATCCGGTCATCACTTCGTCGGCGATGAACAGAACATCGTGCGCTGCGCATATCTCCGCCATGGCGCGCAGCGTCTCCGGTGCATAGACCAGCATGCCGCCCGAACCCAATATTAGCGGCTCGACGATCAGCGCGGCGGGCTTGTCCTGCGCGCTGCATGCCGCCTCCAGCGCGTCAAGCGTCTGTTGTTCTCGGTCCTGTGCGGGAAAGGGGATCGTTGCGACATCGAACAGCAGCGGCGCATAGGCCGCGTTGAACACCCCGCGCGCGCCGACCGACATCGCGCCGATGGTGTCGCCATGATAGCTGTGTTCCATCACGACGATATGATGCCGGGGCTGGCCGATATTGTGCCAGTATCCCAGAGCCATCTTGAGCGCGACCTCGACCGCCGTCGATCCGCTGTCGGAAAAGAAAACATGGGCCAGCGGATCGGGCGAGGGCAGAGCCTTGCCCGCCAGCCGCACCAGCCCCCGCGCCACCTGTTCGGCGGGTTCATGCGTATAGCCCGCGAAAATCACCTGATCGAGCTGGCCGGCCTGTTCCTGTATCGCCGCCATGATGCGCGGTTCGCAGTGGCCATGGGTGATGACCCACCAGCTCGATATGCCGTCGACCAGCGCGCGCCCGTCCGCGCAATGCAGCAGCGCTCCCTGCGACCGCTCGACTATCGGGATCGGTTCGCCAAGGCCATGCTGGGTGAAGGGATGCCAAACCGGGGAAGAGGGCATTATGTCAGCAGCGCCTCGATTGCGGCGATGTCGATATGGGCCTGCATGGCCAGATGCAGCCGCGCGGCATCGAGCGAGGGCATCCACGGCAGCCTTCCGAGCGACCACACGCCCGAAAGGCGCGGAATGATCCGCTCATTCTCCTCATGTGGCTCGCCTACGAAGATGATGCCTCCCAGCGGCACATCGCGTGCGCGTAGAGCCGCGATGGAGAGCAGGCTGTGGTTGATCGTCCCCAGCCCCGTGCGCGCGACGAGAATGACGGGCGCGCCCCAGCGGGCGAACAGGTCGATGTTGAGGAAGTTGTCGGTGAGCGGGACCATGACTCCGCCCGCGGATTCGACGACCAGCGGCTCCGCGACCTGAGGCATGGCCAGCGTATTGGGGCTGATGACCGTATCCTCCATGCGCGCCGCCAGATGGGGCGAGGCAGCCTCGCGCAGGCAATAGGTTTCGGGCAGGAAACGTTCGGGCGGCAGGCCGGTCAGCATCTGCGCGGCCTCGGTGTCGGTCATCGGCTCCGTCCCGGCCTGCACCGGCTTCCAGTAGAGCGCGCGTGGCAGGCAGGCGACTAGCCCCGCCGCAACGACGGTCTTGCCGACATCGGTATCGGTCCCCGCTATGATTACAGCCTTGCTCATGCGGCTGCCTCCTTTGACAGGACAAGCGGCGCCAGCACCTTGCCGAGCGACGCGATATCATCCTCTACACTGTTCAGCGTTAACGAAATCCTCAATCTTGCGCTTCCCGCCGGAACCGTGGG
>CAYOZY010000114.1:0-8957 GCA_964408525.1 uncultured Sphingobium sp.
GAGCGCCGCCGCGCAGCCCCCGCAGCGGCCATGACCCATCACCACGATCTCACTTACCTTGAGCACCTGCACCGCGAATTCTAAAGCAGCCGAGACGCCATGCCGCCCCGGAGTTGTCTCGAACGGCGGCACCAGCGCCGCGACATTGCGCACCACGAACACCTCGCCGGGGTTGGTGTCGAAAATCTGCGAAGGGTCCACACGGCTGTCCGAACAGGCGATAATCATCACCTTGGGGCTTTGGCCGTCGCGCAACTCGTCCCAGCGGTCGCGCTGGCTCGCCCAGCCGGTTTCGCGAAAGCGGCGATAGCCCTCAATCATGTCGGAAAAGCTGGCCATGGTCATGTCGTCCTTATTTTTGGCGTTTCAGGGTGGCATGTGCAGGCGCCCGGCGCTATCTGGGCGAAATGACACAAAATGCAAGTCCCCAAATCGAACCCGAAGCTCCGCGCGCCCGCAAGCCGGACTGGATCCGGGTGAAGGCGCCTACCAGCCCCGGCTATGCCGCGACGAAGAAGCTGATGCGCGAGAAAGGCCTCGCCACCGTGTGCGAAGAGGCGGCCTGCCCGAATATCGGCGAGTGCTGGACGAAAAAGCACGCCACCGTGATGATATTGGGTGATGTTTGCACCCGCGCCTGTGCGTTCTGCAACGTCAAGACCGGCATGCCGCGCAAGGTGGACGTGAACGAACCGCAAAATCTCGCGGATGCCGCCGCCGAAATGGGCCTTGAGCATATCGTCATCACGTCGGTAGACAGGGATGATCTGCCCGATGGCGGCGCGGGGCAGTTCGTAAAGGTGATCGAGGCGCTGCGGCGCACCACGCCCGCGACGACCATCGAAATCCTAACCCCCGATTTCCGCAACAAGCATGAGGCCGCCGTCGAAGCGATCGTCGCCGCGCGGCCCGATGTCTATAATCACAACCTCGAAACCGTGCCGCGGCTTTACCCGACCATCCGCCCCGGCGCGCGCTATTATGCGTCGCTGCGCCTGCTCGAAACGGTAAAACGCCTCGATCCGTCAATCTTCACCAAGTCCGGCATCATGCTGGGGCTGGGCGAGGAGCGGCTCGAGGTGCACCAGGTGATGGACGACATGCGCTCGGCCGACATCGATTTTCTCACCATGGGCCAATATCTTCAGCCCACACCCAAACATGCCAAGGTGATCGAGTTCGTGCCGCCAGCGGGCTTCTCCGCCTATGCCGCCATCGCGCGCGCCAAGGGTTTCCTGCAGGTCGCCGCCACCCCACTAACCCGCTCATCCTATCATGCGGGCGAGGATTTCGCACAGATGCGCGCCGCGAGAGAGGCGCAACTGGCCCGCGCTAAGGGCTGAGCAAGGCCGCGCATGCCCCGCCATAGCGAAACCCGGCATCTGCCCTATAGCCCGCAGCAGATGTTCGATCTGGTCGCGGATGTGCAATCCTATGAGCAATTCCTGCCGTGGGTCAGCGCCATTCGTGTTCGATCCGACAGCGAAACCGAGATGGTTGCGGACATGATCGTCGGCTTCAAGGGGCTGCGCGAGAGCTTCACCTCGCGCGTCCACAAGCAGCGGCCGGAGAGCGTCCGCGTCGATTATCTCGACGGCCCGCTGGCGCACCTCACCAATGACTGGCGCTTCCGGCCGGATGGGGAAGGGGGCGTGCTCATTGATTTCGAGGTCGATTTCGCGTTCAGGAACCGTCTGTTCGAGATGCTGGCGGGGCAGATGTTCGACAAGGCGCTGCGCAAGATGATCGGCGCATTCGAAACACGCGCCGCGGAGCTTTACGGCACCTCCGACCCCGGAAGCAGCAGCTCCAGCGCGCATAACGCCGCCTGAAGTCGGATCGCGGAACGGCCTTCGTCCTCGAATAGCTTGAAGTCGGCGACGATATTGTCGGGGCTGCCGCCGCGCTCGGCGCGCGCGAATACTACGGTTCCGACCGGCTTCTGCTTCGTGCCGCCGCCTGGTCCCGCTATGCCCGTGATAGCGACCGCGACATGCGCATGGGTGTTGGCGAGCGCGCCCTGCGCCATGCCCCATGCCGTGGCAATGGAAACCGCGCCAAATGTCTCCAGAACATCCTGAGAAACTTTCAGAAGTTCCTGTTTTATCTCATTGGAATAGGTAACGAAACTGGCTTCAAAAACTTCCGAGCATCCGGGAATTTCCGTTATCGCGGCGGAAACCAGTCCGCCGGTGCAGCTTTCGGCGAGCGCGAATGTGCGCCCGATGCGGCGGTTTTCATCGACCACACGCCGGGCGAGCGCCACAAGTTCCGGGTTGAGCACGGAGTCGGTCATCCTTCCGGTTATAGGGGCGAGAGCAGGAGGGTGGCAACAGCTTGCGCCGCTATTCCTTCCCCGCGCCCGGTAAAGCCGAGCCTTTCGGTGGTGGTCGCCGTCACCGACACCCGATCGCGCGAAATTGCCAGCAGTTCCGCCAGCCGCGTGCGCATAGCCTCGCGATGCGGCCCGATCTTCGGCGCCTCGCAGATGATAGTCAGGTCGACATGCGCGATTTCTCCGCCGCGCGCGCTCACCCGGTCTCGCGCGAAGGCCAGAAAGCGCGCGGACGCGGCATCCTTCCATTGCGGATCGCTGGGAGGGAAATGGCTGCCGATATCGCCTTCGGCCAGCGCGCCCAATAGCGCATCGACCAGCGCATGGATCGCGACATCTGCGTCGCTATGCCCGGAAAGCCCGCGATCATGCGCTATCTCGATCCCGCACAGCCAGAGCGGCTTGCCCGGAACGAGGCGGTGCACATCATAGCCCATGCCAATGCGAGGCTGGCGGAAAGCCGCGATCCGCGCCTCAGCCCGCGCGAAATCTTCCGCATAGGTCAGCTTTTCGAGCATAGCATCCCCCGTCACTATCGTGACTTCATGTCCAGTGTCGCGTACCATCTGCGCGTCGTCGGTCGCTTCCTGCCCGGCGGGCCATTGGCGATGCGCCGCCATAACCCCATCGAAGCGAAAGGCTTGCGGCGTCTGCACCCGGTAAAGGTGCTCGCGCGAAACCGTGTCGCCCAGCAGGCCGTCATGCCGCACAAGCGTGTCGGCGACGGGCAGGGCGGGGATGGCTCCCTCATAGGCATCCAGCGCGGCGAGCAAATCGTCGATCACGCGCGTGGTCATGAAGGGCCGTGCGGCATCGTGGATCAGAACCCTGTGCGGCGCGCCTTCCTGCGCCAGCCAGTCCAGCGCCGCGCGCACCGATTCCCTGCGGGTCGCGCCGCCAGTCACAAGGATGGGAGCATCGGTTATCGGTGCAAGGGCTGCGCGCGCCTGCACCTCCTGTCCGTCGCCGATAACGACAATGATCATGCCGACGGCGGGGTGCGCCGCGAGCGCCGCATAGCTGTGCGCCAGAACCGCGCGGCCGCCCAGAAGCGCATATTGCTTGGGCTGCTCCAGCCCGGAGCGGCTGCCGGTTCCGGCTGCGACGATGATCGCGGCGATGCTTTGCTCCGTCATGACGCCGCGCCATAATGGAGCACAAGGCGAAGCGCCAGCCTTCTTGCGGGAAAGCACATGTTCCGCTATGGACTGCCTGTTTTTTGGGCAGTATCTCGACGCAATGACATTGAAACCCATTTCTATCGGTCCGGTGCGGATCGAACATCCAGTCATTCTCGCGCCCATGACCGGCGTGACCGACATGCCGTTCCGCACCCTTGTGCGCCGCTATGGTTCTGGCCTCAATGTCACGGAGATGATCGCGTCCCCCGCGATGATCCGCCAGACGCGCCAGTCGTTGCAAAAGGCGGCGTGGCACCCGGTCGAGGAGCCTGTCTCGATGCAGCTCGCCGGCTGCTCTCCTCCCGAAATGGCCGAAGCCGCTAAGCTCAACGCAGACAAGGGCGCGGCGATCATCGACATCAACATGGGGTGCCCGGTCAAGAAGGTCGTCAATGGCGATGCGGGCAGCGCGCTGATGCGCGATCTGCCGCTTGCCGCATCGCTCATCAGGGCGACCGTCGAAGCGGTCGATGTGCCGGTTACGGTCAAGATGCGCATGGGCTGGGATCATTCCAGCCTCAACGCGCCGGAGCTGGCCCATATCGCCGAGGATCTGGGCGCGAAGCTCATCACCGTGCATGGCCGCACCCGTTGCCAGATGTATAGAGGCAGCGCCGACTGGGCTTTTGTACGACGGGTCAAGGAGGCGGTGTCGCTTCCCGTCATCGTCAATGGCGACATCTGTTCTATCGAAGATGCACAGACCGCGCTGGACCAGAGCGGCGCCGATGGGGTGATGATCGGCCGAGGCGCCTATGGGAAGCCATGGTTGCTGGGGCAGGTGATGCACTGGTTCGCGACCGGCCAGCGCCGCCCGGACCCGTCCATCGATGAGCAATATGGCCTGATCGTCGATCATTATCGCGCGATGCTCGATCATTATGGCGAGGGCGTCGGCGTGAATATGGCCCGCAAGCATCTGGGCTGGTATACGAAGGGCCTTCCCGGTTCCGCCGAGTTTCGCAATGCCGTCAATCAGGTGCCTGACAGCGCCACCGTGGTAGATATGCTCGCGCGCTTCTATGAGCCGCTGCGGGGCCTGAACAGAGCCGCCGCGTGAACGCAGGCGGATCCGCCTTTTCCAAATTGCCGCCCCCGGCGGCGCGCGGCCCGGACCCGGCCGAAATCATCGCCGTCATGCCGGTGGCGATGCTCGTCATTGGGCCGGACAACAGCGTGGCCGATGCCAATGCACGAGCAGAGGCGCTGCTCAACATGGCGCGCTCCGCGATCGTCGGCAGCGATATCGCCCGCATCATCCGCGTCGATCAGGTCAATTCCCGCTTCGATCTGTGGAATACCGACAAGCCGATCGCCGCCTATGACATCAGCCTGCATGCCGGGCGCAACGCCGCCGTGAAGGCTGACGTGATGATCTCGCCGCTGGCGGCCGATCATGAAGGCTGGCGCATCGTAACGCTGCACACCCAGAGCCTCGCGCAGAAGATCGGCGGCAGGAGGGCATCGGGCGGCGCCCGCTCCGCCATGGGCGCTGCGGCGATACTGGCGCATGAGATCAAGAACCCGCTGTCGGGAATCCGCGGCGCAGCGCAGCTTCTCGACACGGGTTCCACCGAAGGCGCCAATCCGCTCACCAGCCTCATCTGCAACGAGGTGGACAGGATCGCCGCGCTGATCGACCGGATGCAGGACTTCACCACCGAGCGCGAGCTGGAATGTGTTGCGGCGAATATCTATCCGCTGCTCGACCGGGCAATCCAGATCGCAAGCGCAGGTTTCGCCAGCGATGTGAAGATCGTGCGCAAATACGACCCTTCGCTTCCCTTCGCCAAATGCAATGCCGATGCGCTGGTGCAAATCGTGATTAACCTGCTTAAGAACGCCAGCGAGGCGCTCGATGGGCGAAAAGAGCCGGTGCTGCGCATCGAAACCGCCTTTCGCCACGGCGTATCGGTGATGCTGGGGGAAGGGAAGGGGAGCGCCATCCTGCCCATCGAAATCATGGTCATCGACAACGGCCCCGGCGTGCCGCCGCATATTCAGGATCATCTGTTCAACCCGTTCATCTCCGGCAAGCGGGATGGGCAGGGGCTGGGGCTGGCGCTGGTCGACAAGCTGGTGCGTGATATGAACGGCTTTGTCCAATATGCCCGCGACGACGAGGCGAAGGAGAGCATCTTCCGCATATTGCTGCCGATGGATTCCGGGCAATGAGCGCCGCTTCGGGCCGGATACTGGTTATCGACGACGATCAGGCGATCTGCCTCGTCGTCAGCGAGGCATTGCGCCGCGCGGGTCATAATGTGAAAATAGGCGGCACGATCGCCGAGCGCGCGAACCTGCTTGCCAGCTTCGCTCCCGACATATTGGTGACGGACGTGAAGCTTCCCGATGGCGACGGCCTCGACGACGTCGCCACCATAATTGAGCGCTGGCCCGACATGCGCGTCATCATCCTTTCGGCGCAGAACACACTGAACACCGCCGTGCGCGCCACCGAAAAGGGCGCGTTCGAATATCTGCCCACGCCCTTCGACCTCAACGAGCTGACCCGGGCCGTCAACGACGGGCTGGCGTCGCGGCGTCAGGGGGAGAGTGCCGAGGAGATGCTGACCGGCATCGACGACCAGATCAGCGACGATATGCCGCTGGTCGGTCGCTCCGCCGCGATGCAGGAGGTCTACCGCACCATCGCGCGGGTGCTGCAAAATGATCTCACCATCCTCATTCTGGGCGAATCGGGCACGGGCAAGGAACTGGTTGCACAGGCGATCCACCGTCTGGGGCATCGCCGCGCGCACCCGTTCGTTGCGGTCAACATGGCCGCGATTCCGCGCGAGCTGATCGAGGCGGAGCTGTTCGGCTATGAAAAGGGCGCGTTCACGGGCGCGCTCCAGCGCACGGCGGGCAAGTTCGAACAGGCCGACGGCGGCACGTTGTTTCTCGATGAGATCGGCGACATGCCGATGGAGGCGCAGACCAGGCTGCTGCGCGTGTTGCAAAGCGCCGAAGTGACGACGGTGGGCGGATCGACGCCGGTGCGCGTGAATGTACGCATCATCGCGGCGACGAACAAGGATTTGCCCGCGCTGATCGCGGAAAACAAATTCCGGCAGGATCTCTATTATCGCCTTAACGTCGTTCCGGTCGATCTGCCGCCGTTGCGCGCGCGTCGTGATGACATTGCGCTGCTCGCCCGCCATTTCCTCGACCTAGCGGCCAGCGAGGGGTTGCCGCGCAAGACGCTCGACGTGGAAGCGGCGCAACTGCTCTCGCTCCATAGCTGGCCGGGAAATGTCCGCGAGTTGCAGAACATGATGCAGCGTATGGCTGTGTTGATCCGCGAGGATGTAATTTCCGCTGATGTCGTGCGGCAGAACATAGATCCGGAACTGGCATCTGGCAGCGAAGCATCCGAAGGCGACCTTGACATGCTGCTGGGCGAATGGGTGCGCCGCAGGCTCGCAATCAGCGCCATGAAAGGGGCAGCCGATCTTCATGGAGATATGCTTGGGCTGGTCGAGCCGGTGCTGCTGCGCGAGACGCTGATGGCGGTCGATGGCAACCAGATAAGGGCGGCCGCGCTTTTGGGGATAAACCGCAACACGTTGCGCAAAAAGCTCAATGACTACGAGATTGATCCGCTCGATCTGCGCCGGAAAAGCCACGCTATGGCGGAATAATGTGTTTTGTTCGGCACAGCCTTGTTGTATCAAGGCAACGCCGCGCAAATTCAGGATCGTGCCATCATCGCCTTGAACCGCTTTTCCCGGACTTTCAGAAACCTCTCGCGCAGCGACCGTTTCTTCGCCGGCGCGGAGATCGTGGCGCTGGTCGTGATGTTCGGCACGGCCATCGTCACCTACGCTTTCCTCTCACATGAGGATGATGGCACAGCGCTGCTGTCTCCTCCGGTCGTCGCGCTGCTGCTGGTGGCCAATCTCGTGCCGGCCATCGCCCTGCTCGTGCTGCTGGGGCGGCGCGTGGCGAAGCGGCGCGCGGCGCGCTCGGCCATAGGCAGCGATGGCCAGCTTCATGTCCGGCTCGTGGCGATATTTTCGCTCATTGCCAGCATCCCGATGCTGCTTGTGGTCATTTTCGCGTCGCTGCTGTTTCAATATGGCGTGCAATTCTGGTTTTCGGACAGCGCGCGGGCAATGCTGCAGAACGCCGGAACCTTTGCGCGCGGCTATTATGAGCAGAATTTGCGCGAGGTGGGAGACGAAACCCTCACCATGGCGAGCGACCTGCGCGATTATCTGGGGCAATCGAAGGTTTCCAGCCCGGAATTCGCGGAAGGCTATATTTATCAGGTAGTTACGCGAAAGCTGAACCGCTCCGCGATCATCGAGGTCGGCAAGGACGGCATCGCGCGCACCGCGGCAACCGTGGACCCGGACCAGCGCGGCGCCGCGCAAATGCTGACCAAGGATGTCACCGAGCGGCTGGCAAAAGGGGAGGCAGTTGTCGTGCGCGCCGAACCGGACCAGATCGAGGCGTTCACATTGCTCTATCCCGATCGCAGCATCTACCTCTATGCCACCCGCGATTCCGATGCTCCCGCGTTCAGTCAGGTCAAGCGGGCGCAGGCCGTGCTCGCCAATTATGACAGCTTCGCCCGCCAATCGCGCGCGCTTCAGATCCGCTTCAACTCCGCGCTGTTCATAGGGTCGCTGATGCTGGTCGGCCTTGCGGTGTGGATCGCGCTCAAGGTCGCGGACAGGCTGGTGAAGCCGGTCAACGCGCGGGTCGATGCCGCGCGCCGCATTGCCGAGGGCGACCTCAGTACCCGCGTTTCCGGCCCGCATGCGCGCGATGAAATAGGACTGCTGTCGACCGCCTTTAACCGTATGACGCAACGTCTCGAAGGCCAGACCAGCGCCTTGATTGCCGCCAACGCCCAGCTCGAAAATCGCCGCGCTTTCATCGAGGCGATTCTCTCAGGCGTCAGCGCCGGCGTTCTGGCGGTAGACCATGAGCGCAGTGTCCGCATGATCAACGACTCCGCCAAGCGGATATTGACCAACAGCGACGACGACCCCATCGATCAGCCCCTTGGCGCGCTGTCGCACGATCTCGCCATCCTGCTGGATTCAGATTCAGCCGCCGACATCGTGCAGATCAGGGTTGGCAATGAGCTTCGCACCCTCGCGGTCAAGATCGCGCAGGATCATAGCGGCCATGTGCTGACTTTCGATGACATAACCCAGCAGCTTTCGGATCAGCGCCGGGCCGCCTGGTCCGATGTCGCCCGGCGCATCGCGCATGAAATCAAGAACCCGTTGACGCCGATCCAGCTTGCCGCCGAGCGGTTGCAACGCCGTTACGCCAACGAGGTCAGCAGCGATCCCGGCGTCTTCACGCGCCTCACCGAAACCATCGTGCGGCAGGTGGGCGATCTGCGCCGCATCGTCGATGAATTCTCCTCGTTCGCGCGTATGCCAAAGCCGGTTTTCCGGCACGAGGCGCTTGCCGACATC
>CAYOZY010000115.1:0-8910 GCA_964408525.1 uncultured Sphingobium sp.
TCATCTTGTAGATTTCGAAGAATTCGGTGGCTTCGGTCGCCGCGGTGCCGGTCATGCCACCGAGCTTGGGATACATGCGGAAATAATTCTGGAAGGTGATCGAGGCGAGAGTCTGGTTCTCCGGCTCGATATTGACGCCTTCCTTGGCCTCAACCGCCTGATGAAGGCCATCCGACCAGCGGCGCCCGTCCATCATGCGGCCGGTGAACTCGTCGATGATGATGACCTTGTTGTCCTTGACGATATAGTCGATGTCGCGGCGGAACATCTTGTTGGCGCGCAATGACTGGTTCACATGATGCACCACCTGCGTATTCTCGAAATCATATAGGTTCGAGCCGACCAGCAGCCCGGCATTTTCCAGAAGCCGCTCGATATTTTCGGTGCCTTCCTCGGTCAGGGTAATGTTGCGCTGTTTCTCGTCCTTGTCGTAATCCTCGTCACCAAGCTGCTTCACAATGGCGTCGACGGCGATATACAGCTCCGACTTGTCGTCGGTCGGCCCGGAAATGATGAGCGGGGTACGGGCTTCATCGATCAGGATCGAGTCCACCTCGTCGACGATCGCGAAGTTGAAAGGCCGCTGCACCATCTGCGCGCGGTCATATTTCATGTTGTCGCGCAGATAATCGAAGCCCAGCTCGTTGTTCGTCGCGTATGTAATGTCGGCATCATAGGCGGCGCGGCGCTCATCCTCGCGCATGTTGGGAACGATCACGCCGGTCGTGAGGCCGAGGAAACGATAGACCTGCCCCATCCAGTCGCAGTCACGCCGCGCGAGATAGTCGTTCACGGTGACAACGTGGACACCCTTGCCCTCCAGCGCATTGAGATAGGTCGCCAATGTCGCCACCAGCGTCTTGCCCTCGCCCGTGCGCATCTCCGCGATCTCGCCGCGATGGAGCACGATGCCGCCAATCATCTGCACGTCATAATGGCGCTGGCCGAGCGTGCGTTTGGCGGCTTCGCGAACAGTGGCGAAGGCTTCGGGCAGCAGATTGTCGAGCTTTTCGCCCGCAGCCAGACGATCCCGGAACTTGCGCGTCTGATCGCGCAGTTCCTCGTCGGTCAGCGCGGAAATGCTGCTTTCGAAGCCAGCGATCTGGGCGACTATCCGCCCCAGAGACTTCACATAGCGTTCGTTGGATGACCCGAAAATGGATTTGGCTAGGCCGCCGAGCATGCAATTTTCCTGACTGATCCGATGCGGGCGGCCCTGCCTTCAGGACACCGCCGGAAACTCCGCCGCGATGTAGGGTTGAGGGGGCGCGAAGTCAATTGAGAGCGGCCGACAAACCGCGTCGGGGGCGGCGGGCGTTATGGCGTCATCTTGCGCAGAGTGCGCAAGATGATCCAGCCGGTTACCGGCATTGCGGCGCCACTAACTCCTTTTACCGGCTCGTAGATCTGCTTGAGCGCGCGATAGCAATAATCGTCGATCAGCCTGTCGCTCCCCTTCTGCCGTTCCATCCTGCACCGGGTCATTTTGCCCGCCGCGTCAATTTCGAAGCGGAATTGCAGGAGGGAGCGGAGTTGATATCCGGGCCTGCTCATCAAGGCACGGTCCCGCATATCGGCGGTCAGGGCGTGAGTATATTCCAGATCTACTTCCACATTTTGGGACTCGCCATAGCCGCGCAATTCCAGTCCGACCGTTCGCGGCATCTCGTCAGTATCCCAGCACTGGTCCTGACTTGTTTCAACATCCGGAGCCTTGATCTTCACTACACAGCCGGTCACTACACCGAGTCTGTCTATGGTCAGCGTGGCGACACCTGTACCCTCGCGCAGCGGCTGAGGGTCGGTATAGGGCATGCGCCAGACCACGCGACTGGTCCATATGTCGGGCACAGCCCTGTTCTTGCCATCTCGTGCCGGGGTGAACTTGCCTTGCTCTGTCAGGCGTTCGCAAGTTGCTTCATCCAGCACGTCGAAGCCGCTGCCCGAAATGATCTGGCATCGATCGACCTTGCCGATGGGGTCGATGAACAGGCGAAACCCCGTGACTCCTTCCATCTCATATTCGAGTGCCGCGCGCGGATAGTCATCGGGATTGATCCAGTTCCCCGGCGATCCGACCGGCTTTGCCCGCACCTTGGGCGCCGGAACAGGCGGTGGCGGGGGTGCTGGTGGCAGCGGCATGGAGACCACCGGCGCGTTTTTAGGGAGATCCGCGCTCGCTATGCCGGAACCAACCACCACGGCCACGAGCGCTATGACAGCACGCATCATGAATAGCTCCCCCAAAAAAGATACGGCGAAATTTGTGCCGTTTGCCCGGTTTGCTGTCAATGCGCGGGAGCCAGAAACGCGCCGTCCGCGCGCGGCCACATATTTATTCGATTACCGCCCGGATCAGCCATTCGTTGATCGCATCTTGCGCCCTTTGCGTGATCGCGACATAGATTCGGCGCTTATCCCTGTGGTCGCTGGTGCGCTTGATGAGGCCCATCTCCTCCATCCGGCTGAGCCATCGCAGTGCGGTTGTCGCGGGAACACCCGAGGCGATGCAGGCGCTCGACACAGAAATGCGTTTTCCATCGCTCTCAGCGATATACAGATCGAGCAGCATATCCCATGCCGGTTCGCCAAAAAGTTCGCTCGGCAGGAAATTGACGCGGGCGCGCCGGAAATCGACCGTTTTCCGGATACGTTGAGCCAGTGCGGCTCCCCGCTCCACGACGGCATCGGGCAAGACATCACCGAACAACGGAGAAGATTCGTCGAAAGACTCAGTCATTCAGGTTTCGTGAGCTGGTCGTGGTCATGTGCGTTTTGCTCTCACCCGATCGAACCGAAGCTTGTCGGCAGGGTCGAGTGTTCGTTCACAACGGCATCGTGCTTACGAATAACCGCATGACACATCTGCATAGTATCGGATTTGTTGCGGATCATCGCGCCATTAGTGTAATTCATCACCATATCTTTTCTTATTCTGATTTTATCTTGGTTGAAATATTTGATCGTGATTTACGGCGTATTCACAACGATAAGATGCATCCATTACGGATGCACTGGATCATGTTATTCATGTTTGCAGGCGAAAGGGAACCGACAGTTTACTCCATATTGAATATATCCTTCGGGGCGAGCGGCCAACAGCCGGAAAGCAAAGAGAGAAACCGGCTTCAGGCAACGGATGATTGACGCATCTCGCCAATAGGCTATGCGCTCGCAGTAATGGAACGCTCACCCCTCGCCCCGCCTGCCTTTCCGAATCTCGCCAATATCGACGGTGTGACGCTGCGCGTGGCGCGGGCGCGTTATAAACAATGGGACCGCTGCGACCTTACCTATGTGGAACTGACCGAAGGCACGGCCGTCGCAGGCGTGACGACCAAAAACCTGTGCTGCTCCAGCGAAGTCGAATTGTGCCGCGATGGACTGAAGGGCGGCAGCGCGCGCGCTTTGGTCGTCAACGCGGGAAACAGCAACGCCTTCACCGGCTATCGCGGGCGCGAGGCAGTGGAGCAGATCATGGATCAGGTGGCGACGCATCTGGGTTGCGCGCCATCCGAGGTATTCGTCAGTTCGACCGGCGTGATCGGCGTGCCGCTGCCCAAGGACAAGGCGCGCGAGGGCGTGAGCGCTGCGCTGGAGGCTCAGCCCTGCACCTGGGAACAGGCAGCCGAAACCATCGGCACCACCGACACCTTCGCAAAAGGCGCAACCGCCTCGGCGATGATCGGTGAAATGAAGGTGCAGCTCTCCGGCATCATCAAGGGCAGCGGCATGATCGCGCCCGACATGGCGACGATGCTGGGTTATATATTCACCGACGCCGCGATCGAACCCGCGCTGCTTCAGCACATGCTGAACGAAGCCAATGCGCGCAGCTTTTCCTGCATCACCGTCGATGGCGATACGTCGACCAGCGACACCGTGCTCGTTTTCGCGACCGGCAAGGCGGGCAACGCCCCGCTTTCCAGCATGGACAGCCCCGGCGCGGACGCCTTTCAGTCTGCGCTGACGGACGTCTGCACCCAGCTTGCCCATCTGGTGGTGAAAGATGGCGAAGGCGCGCAGAAATTCATCGAAATCGCGGTTTCGGGAGCCGTATCGGACGAAAGCGCACGGCGCATCGGCCTTTCAATCGCCAATTCGCCGCTGGTCAAGACAGCTATCGCGGGCGAGGATGCAAACTGGGGCCGGGTCGTCATGGCCGTCGGCAAGGCAGGCGAACCCGCCGACCGGGACAGCCTGTCCATCTCCTTCGGCACCACGCGGGTCGCCGCCAACGGTTTTCCGGTCGAAGGCTATGACGAAGCTCCGGTCGCGGCGCACCTCAAGGGGCGGCATATCGAGATCGGCGTCGATATTGGCCTGGGCAGCGGGCGCGCCACGGTGTGGACCTGCGATCTGACGCACGGCTATATCTCTATCAACGCCGATTACCGAAGCTGATCGCCATGACGCGGGCGGACCAACTGCTGCTCGCTTATGCGATCACCGATTTCATAGCATGCATCATTCCGGGGCCGGCTGTGCTCTCGATTATGAGCATCGGGCTTTCCGGGTCGCGGCGCAGTATGTTCGCGGCGATAGGCGGCATCAATTTCAGCAATGTCATCTGGTATTCGATGGTTGGTGCAGGGTTGATTGCCCTTGTCCGGGCTGCGCCAGAGGTGTTCGTGGCGCTGCGCTGGGCAGGCATTGCCTATCTCTTCTGGCTGGGTATGCAGACATGGCGCGCGCACATGCATCTTTCGGTATCCCGCAGCCGTGAACCCATAGGCATCCGGCGCGGCTTTGCCAGCGGCGTTGCGATACAGCTTTCCAACCCAAAGGCACTTGTTTTCTTCACTGTGTTCCTGCCGCCATTCATTGACATGCACCGCGCGGTAGGGCCGCAAGTCGTCACCCTCGCGGCGATAGGAATCAGTCTTGAGATACTGGTGCTCAGCTCTTACGGACTGCTCGCCTATAAGCTTGGCAAGCTGGTGGTTTCGGAGCGATCGGAGAAGTGGATCGCGCATATTTCCGGCGGAATTTTAATGGCAGTAGCGGCCGCGATGGCGCTATCGCAAACGACATGACCGCCATCCCGCCCTTGCTCTCTCATGCTGTCGCCCATCTGATGCGCGATGTTTCCGAAAGTGTCATCCTGCCCCGCTATCGGAATCTCGCCGCGCATGAAATCATCGAAAAGGCGGCGGACGATCTCGTCACGGTCGCCGACAAGGAAAGCGAGGCGAGGCTGAGCGAAGGACTGGCGCGCCTGCTCCCCGAAGCCGGGATTGTCGGCGAAGAGGCATGCGCCGCCGATCCTGCCCTGCTTGACGCGCTAGGCAATGGACTGCACTGGATCATCGACCCGATTGACGGCACCGGAAATTTCGCGGCGGGGCAAGCACCCTTCGGCGTCATGATTGCGCTGGTGCAGGATGGGGAGACGCTCGCCGGGTGGATCTACGATCCACTCTCACGCCGCCTGTGCCATGCGGCCCAAGGGCAAGGCGCGAGCATTGATGGCGCCCCGATTCGCGCTGTCGAAAGCGGTCAAGCTCTGCCTGTCGCCGGAATTTCGACGCTGTTCCTGAACCCCGATGAGCGAGAAGAGATGCAGAACCGCGCGCGGGGGAGCCTCTCCTTGGTCGATATTCCCCGCTGCGCGGCCGAGCAATATCCGCGCATCGTGCTGGGCACGAACGACCTCGCCCTGTTCAAGCGCACCTTGCCATGGGACCATGCGGCGGGCGCGTTGTTCCTCAATGAAGCGGGCGGGCGCGTCGCTCGCCTTGATGGCAGTCCTTACCGGGTCGGCACGGATGAGCAAGGCATGCTGGCGGCCGCATCTCCGGCAATGTGGGACCGCGCCGCCAACATTCTCTTCGGCTGAGAAATCTATCCGAAAAGGCGCGTCAGGCTCCTGTCCAGCACCAGAAGCTGCCAGAGCAGGCGGCCATGATCGGACAGCCCGGCTTTATGATCCGCCGCGATCTTCGCCATCGCCCTGGGATCGAGCCAGCCCGTGCGCGCCAGAGTGGATCCGCTCGCGACAGCCGCCGCCTCTCCGGCCAGCGCATTGCGAAACCAGTGGGCGATGGGCGTGACGAAACCCATCTTGTCGCGATACAGTATCTCGTGAGGTAGATAGGCTTCCATCGCGCGCTTCATCAGATATTTGCCGCTATTGCCATGGATGCGCTGGCCAACCGCGAGTTTTGCCGCAAATTCGACGAGGCGGTAATCGAGCAGAGGCTCGCGCGCTTCGAGGCTGACGGCCATGCTCATCCGGTCCGTTTTCGTCAAAATATCGCCGGGCAGCCATATCTTGAGGTCAGCATATTGGGCACGGTCGAGCGCATCGCGCGCAGGCGCATTTTCCATCGCGGAAATGATGCGATCTTCCGCACGATGACCGGAAATCTGGCGCGCGAAATCCGCAGTATAGAGCCTTGTGCGCAGTTCCGGCAGAGTAAAGCCGACCGAACGCGCATAGGCCTCAGCGCCCCTCATGCCCAGTTCCTGAAGGGTCGATTTCGCGCGCAGGAAACGCGGTGCCCAGTCCGCCTTCGGATATATCCGCCCCAGCGCTCCGAACAGCGGCCGCCGAATAGACGCCGGCAGCAGGGCGCGCATCGCCTCGCCGCGATGCTGGAAGAGATGGCGGCGATAGCCCGCGAAAGCCTCGTCCGCGCCATCGCCAGACAGCGCGACCGTCACCTCCTCACGAGCAAGCTGGCAGACGCGGTAGGTCGGCAGCGCCGAGGCATCGGCAAAGGGTTCGTCGAAATGCGCCACGAGCGTGTCAAGCAGGCCATAATCGTCGGGCGAAACGATGCGCGTGCGATGATCGGTGGCGAAACGGCGGGCGACATGATCGGCATGGGCGCGCTCGTCGAGGCTGGCGACATCGAAGCCGATGGTGCAGGTCTTGACCGCGCGCGGGCTGGCCTCTGCCATCAGCGCGACGACGCTGCTGCTGTCCACCCCGCCCGATAGAAACGCGCCCAGAGGCACATCGGACACCATGCGCGCGCGCACTGCATCGCGCATCAGGCTGGCAAGTTCCTCCATCAGCGCCGCAGGCCTGGCGCTGCTCCGGTCGGCGAAGCTGATGTCCCACCAGCGTCGGGGAGCGGCCATCCCCCTGCCCCGCACCAGCCTGAGATGCTCGCCTGCGCCCAGCTTCTTCACACCGGCAACAATGCAGGCATCGTCCGGCACATAGCCCAGCGCAAGATAATCCTCGATGGCCGTCAGGTCCGGCTCACGGCGCAAAAGGGGATGGACAAGCAGTGCCTTGAGTTCCGATCCGAAAATCAGGCTGCCGTCGGAAATCTGCGCATAATAAAGCGGCTTGACGCCAAGCCGGTCGCGCACCAGCCAGAGCGATTGCGTGGTCTTGTCATACAGCGCGAAGGCGAACATGCCGTTGAAGCGCTCGATACAGCCTTCACCCCATTGGCGAAAGGCATGAAGGATGACCTCGGTGTCGCCATGGGTCCGAAAGCGGTGGCCCAGTTCTTCCAACTCGGCGCGGATCTGTCCGAAATTATAGATCTCGCCATTATAGCTGACGACAAGGCTCTCATCCTCGGTCGCCATAGGCTGCGCGCCGCCGGCAAGATCGATGATCGACAGGCGGCAATGGCCAAGGCCGACCCCCGGTGCCGTCCATACCCCGGCGCCATCCGGACCGCGATGCGGCATGGCGTCGATCATGCGCTGGATGCGCACGGGATCGACAGGCTTTGCCGTTTCGAGATGAAAAATGCCTGCAATGCCGCACATGGAAGCCGCTCTAGCGGGTTCGCGCGGCGGCGTCAGCCAATTCCTCGATCGGCCCAAGCGATTTCCGGAACGCTCCAAGCGCTTCATCACTGTCCTTGGCGCGCGGATTTTCGATCGAGAAGAGCACCACCACTGCGCGTTGATCCTGCATCAGGAGACGCGCCTTCATGGTGTCGAACTTGACGCGGCTATCCGCGCCTCTGAGCGGAGCATTGCCGACGCGATACCAGCTCAGCACCTTCCGCTCGACCGGCCCCGGCGCGGTGATGATTTCGGCGCGCGCCATGTCGGGCGATGATGCATCGTCCGACCATGCCCACTCGCTCTCCGGATCAACAGCTCCCTGCCCGAAACCGATCAGCTCGCGGCCCTCGCTCTGGCGCGCATAGCTGGCGATGGCGAGATCGACGACATGGCCTCGCGCGTCCGCATAGCGCGCCTGCTGGAAATAGTCCGCGCCCTCAAAACGCGGCTTCCATGGGTAAGCCATGGGCGCGTAGCTCCGGCTCCAGCCGGGAACGGATGGCAAAGAGGGAGGCGCAAGATCGGCCTCGCCCCGTAGCGCTGATATATGGCTCCACGCGGGCGCGGCTATCGCAAGCACAAGGGCAGTGGCCACAACGCCTCCGGCGGGGCGCGGCATGATATGCAATGCCCTCAGCCTTTCCGCGTCAAACCCCTGCTCCCCCGGCTTGCGGTCGAAAAACGGCCACGCCGCCACCATGACGGCGATCATTACGACGGCGAAGAACAACCATCCCCAGACCACATGATCGAAGCCCTTGGCCGCCTCGATGCCGGTGCGGTGCGCGACAATGATCGTTGCGAAGGCGCGCACGCCATTGGCGAGGATGCAGACCACAAGCGCGCTCACCAGAAAAACGATGCGCCTCACCCAAGAGCGGAAGCAGACATTGCAGACCAGCACGCCGTATGCGGCCATCGCCACCACGAATTTGGCGCCAGAACAGGCTTCGGCTACCTTGAAATAGCCTGTGGGCGTGGTGATGAAGATGCCCTCGATATGGGCAGGGACGCCTATTGCACCCAGAAGAGCCATCGCGATCTTGGCGGTGAGGAGCTGAAGCGCCGGCTCCAGCTCGCTGCCCAGCGGCACCATGAAAAGGCTATAGAAAAGCGGGAAGAGCAGCGCGCGTGTGACGGCAGGACCAA
>CAYOZY010000116.1:0-8907 GCA_964408525.1 uncultured Sphingobium sp.
CTGGGCTATGAGATCGAGGTGTGCAAAGGTTCCATGTTTGAGATCAAGGGTGTTTCGCCCGAGGTCATGGCCGCGTTCAGCACCCGCAGCGCCGAGATCGAGGCTGCACTTGGCGAGCGCGGCACCTCCCGCGACGATGCCAGCGCCGCCGAAAAGCAGGTGGCCGCGCTCGACACCCGGCAGGCCAAGGTTGCCGTCGATCCGGCGGCGCTGGTGGCAGGCTGGCGCGATACCGCCAGTGCAGCCGGGTTCGGGCCAGAGGCAAGGCTGGCGATGGTCAAAGAGGCCGAGGCCATAGCTGCCAGCGGCGACCATCGCACCACGATGGATTTGCAGGGCGATAGCGCCGCCAGCCGCGCCGTCGCCCATGCCGCCGACAAGCTGCGTGAACGCCAGTCGGTGTTTTCTACCGCAGCCCTGCACGAGGAAGCGGGGCGCGTTGGACTGGGCAAGGTCAGCTATGCCCAGATCAGAGAGGCCATCGCATCCGCCACCAAGCATGGCGAGTTGATCGACCGCACCCACATCGACCGGCGCGGGGCGGAGTTTGCCGGGTTCACCACCCGCACCAATGTCGAAACCGAGGCCAAGATGTTGCGGATCGAGGCAGAAGGGCGCGGCGCACTATCGGCCATCGCAACGCCGCTTACCGCCGCAAAGGCCGTGGCCACCGCATCGGCGCGGGGCGAACGCGCAGGCCATAGCTGGAATGCCGACCAGCGCGCCGCCACCGAGCAGCTATTGACCAGCCGGAACCGCATCACCGCCTTGCAGGGCTATGCGGGCACAGCGAAGACCACCACCGTTCTGGCAACCTTTGCCCGCGAGGCTGATGCGCGCGGCGTTCCCTTTGTCGCGCTTGCGCCGACCGCATCGGCGGCGATGGTGCTGGGCGAGGCGCTGGGCGCACGCAGCGATACCGTTGCCCGGCACCTGCTATCACCAGAGCGCCCAAGTCAGGGCCAGTCCGCCGCATGGATTGTGGACGAGGCGTCTCTGTTGTCAGCCCGCGACACCGCCCGGCTGTTCGACCTGGCGGAGAAGCACAACGCCCGCGTCATCCTTGTCGGCGACGTGAAGCAGCTTGGCTCGGTTGAGGCCGGGGCCGCATTCGCGCAGTTGCAGGGCGCAGGCATGGAAACCGCCAAGCTGGGCGAGATCGTCCGGCAGACCAATACGGCGGCGAAGGAGGCCGTGCTGGCATCCATCGGAGGGGATGCCAAGAAGGCGCTCGCCGCGCTGGACCGGGGCGGCGGCAGGATTGTGGAAAATGCCGACCGTGCCGAGCGGTTCACCGCCATTGCCGAGCGATATGCCAAGCTGGACAAGGCCAGCCGTGCCCGCACCCTTGTAATCGAGCCATCCCGCGAGTGGCGCGATGCGCTGACCGCTGACATTCGGGCTGCGCTTGCCAAATCCGGCGCGCTCACCGGCCCCGCCGTCTCCATGCAAAGCCTTGCCAACAAGGGGCTGACCCGCGCCGAGGCCCGCGACCCCTTGAGCTATGACAAGGGCGATGTTGTCCGGTTTACCCGTGACTATGCCGACAAAGGCGTGGCGCGCGGGGAGGCCTACCGCGTGGAGAGCATCGACCCGGCGAAAGCCGCCATTGCGCTCAAATCGGAGGACGGGCGCGAGGTGGATTGGCGGTTGCGGCAATGGGGTGCGGGCAACAGTCAGACATTTGCGCCGCAGTCGCTCGAACTCAAAACCGGCGACAGCATCCGGTTTACTCGCGACGACCGGGAGGCGGGACGGATCAACGGCGCACGCGGCGAAGTGACAGCGATTGACGCGCAGGCTCGCACCGCCACCATCCTCCTACCCAGAGGCCAGACCCAGACCCTGAACCTCGATGCTGCCCGCGATCAGCATGTTCGCCATGCCTATGTCGAAACCGCCTTCGCCGCTCAAGGCCGCACCGCCGATCACGTCATCATCCATGCCGACAGCAAGGCCACCAATCTGATCGATCAGAAATCCTTCTATGTCGGCATATCCCGCGCCAAGGAGTCGGTTGCGATCTTTACGAATGACCGCGCCAAGTTGGTGTCGGCCATCAGCGAACGGGCGGGGCAAGTGCAGGCCGCCATCGCTCAGGCCGTCGTGCCAACGCCTACGGCAAGTAAGACGATGGGAGCTGGACTAGGATAATCCATTTGGTAGCAATCACTCACGCGCAGTCCCTTTCTCAAGACGAAGAGAAATGGTTGATGCATGTCACAGATTTTTAACCACGGCTATTTACGAGATTATGAATGTTTGGACCCGGTGATCCCATCCCCTCCTTTTTCGTGCGGAGTGGGGCCAATCCGCGTTATTCTTTCGACAGCGTAGCTGGCCGATATGTCGTGCTGTCTTTCATAGCTAGTAGCCGCGTCCCCGGCATCGACGAATTCTGCGCCAAGCTCTATGCAGACACGCGTTTCTTTGATGATATATTCGCCAGTGCGTTCATAGTCTCAAATGATCCTCAGGATGAACAAAAAGGCAAGTTTGCCGACCGTTATCCCGGTATCCGAGTTTTCTGGGATCATGATCGTGCGTTGGCCCGCATGTTTGGTTGTCACCAGACCACGAGACAAGGTGGTGAACGAATTTCCTTGGTCAGTTGGATTCTGGATCCCGGTCTCCGAGTGCTCAAGGTCATACCGGTAGAAGATCCACGCACTCACTATGAAGCGATTTGCGCTGCCCTAGCAGGCCTGCAAGCGCCGGCAGACAATCTGGATAGCTGGGCACCAGTGCTTTTGGTGCCCAATGTGCTCGAACCCGAATTTTGTCGCGAGTTGCTAGACTATTGCGAGGCGCAAGGTGTCGAAGAGAGCGGGTACATGAAAACCGATCCTAAAACGGGACAGACGATCATGGTTGTGGACCACAACCATAAGCGTCGCAGCGACTGCAATATCGAGGACGAACGTCTGCGTGATGCTTTGCAGGCACGCATCTATCGCCGCCTAGTCCCGCAGATCGAGCGGGCCTTTCAGTTCAAGGTCAGTCGCATGGAGCGCTATTTGATCTCCTGCTACGATTCGGAAACCGGAGGATATTTTCGTCCACACAAAGACAACACGACATTGGGAACGGCGCATCGCCGATTTGCCGTCTCGATAGGTCTGGATGACCAAAGCTATGAAGGCGGAGATTTGCGCTTCCCTGAATTTGGTCGGCGCACTTATCGTCCGCCAACGGGAGGAGCCATCGTGTTTTCCTGTTCGCTGCTGCATGAGGCAACGCCGGTTACCAAGGGCAAGCGGTATGTCGTATTGCCGTTTCTGTACGATGAAACGGCGGCAAAAATCCGGCTTGAAAATGCCAAGCATCTACAAGACGAAGAACTCCGGCAAAATGTCATCGCTTCGGTGACAGCGAAACCCAAACATAAAACGGTTTCGAAGGCAAAGGCGCATATAAAGAAAGGCAGTGGCAAACGACGGTAGTCGAACAGACCGGATCGCGTTTCAATCCGCACGGCGTGCTGCAACATCCTCAACCAGTCTGAGCCACTGTGGCATGCAAATCGCATCCCGGTCATATCGGCTCAGAATCGTTTCGCGCGCATTCTCGCGAAGCGTCTGATAGTGCTCAGGATCGCAACAAACGGCAGCCAGCGTTGTTGCTATCGCGTCGGTGCCGAAAAAATTAACGAGCAACCCGCTTTTTCCATCCCTGACCACATCAAGTACAGGCGCAGTGTTCGATGCCACAACCAAGGCCTCGCAGGCCATTGCATCGAGCAGTGACCAAGAAAGAACAAACGGATAAGTTAATCATTGGTAACCTATCATCGTGCTACATTTGAAAGCGCTTGGCATGGGGGCTTTATCGGGGGCTTCTGGAGAGAATGAATTTATGTAAGGTATTGATTTTAAAATATAAAATATTCAGAGTTTGATTCCCTCCTCCCTACCATTATGCGAATCAGTAGGATCCTCGCTTTTTGGCGGTTTCCCGCCGCTTTCGAGCGATGAGGGTCGATACAAATCCAGAATGATCAAGTCCGCCGATGTCGTCATTTGTAGACATTTTATGCCATTTGCAGACACATCTTGTGTGGTCGTTTCATCGCCTCGCATCTGTCGACACCACCCGGTTCGGCGGCCTGATGGTGGGATTTGGAAGCAGCACCATACTGCTGGCCTTGCTAGGCTTTTTCGGCGCACAGCCGATCGTCCTGCTCGGAATCATGGTTGTGCTGGGGTTCACTTCGATGATGGCTATTCCGACCATTCCCGCCCGCCTGACGGAGATGGCTCCGGAAGGCCCGACTTTGGTCGGTGCGGTGAACATGGCCGCATTCAATCTCGCTAATGCGATCGGAGCCGCAGCCGGGGGCGCGGCGGTTGGAGCAGAACTAGGCCTGCTTTCCCCGGCCTGGGCGGGCTTGTGCCTGACGACGGTTGGCCTTGCCATTCTCGGCATCGCCTTCGCGGTGCCAACCGCCCGCCTGCGCTTCGCCAAAGCGAGCTAGGCGGTTCTCAGAACCTATAGCTCGCCGTGGTTATGCTCGAGAGTTCGTCGGCCGTCACCCCGGGAGCCAGTTCGATAAGCTGGAATTCCTTGGTGGCGGGATGACGTTCAAAGACAGCCAGGTCCGTGATGAGCAAGTCGACGACCGCGCGGCCGGTGACTGGTAGCGTGCATTCGCGCACGAACTTCGGCTCGCCGCTTTTCGACACATGCTCCATCGTCACGATGACACGCTTCACGCCGGCGACCAGATCCATGGCGCCGCCCATACCCTTGATCATCTTGCCTGGGATAAGCCAGTTCGCGATGTCGCCGTTCTGTGCGACCTCCATCGCGCCCAGCACCGTTAAATCGATATGGCCGCCGCGGATCATTGCGAAACTGTCGGCCGAGCTGAAGTAGGCCGATCCAGGCAACTCGCTGATCGTCTGCTTGCCAGCATTGATGAGATCGGGATCCTCCTCTCCCTCTATCGGGAAGGGGCCAATGCCCAAAAGCCCGTTCTCGGACTGGAGCGTGACGTGGATGCCGTCCGGTATGTTATTGGCGACCAGCGTGGGTATGCCAATCCCGAGGTTCACATAAAAGCCGTCCTGCAGTTCCTTCGCAGCACGCGCGGCCATCTCGTTGCGGGTCCATGCCATCACGCATGCCCTCGCAGCTCGACGGCGGCCTTGTCGGGGGGGCGCGTTGTTCGAAATTCGATGTGCGTGGAAGGCGCGCCCTGCACGATCCGTTTCACGTAAATTCCAGGAAGATGGACGGCGTCGGGGGCAATCGTGCCGACCGGCACGATTTCTTCCACCTCAGCGATCGTCATGGACGAGGCAGTAGCCATCGGCTGATTGAAGTTGCGGGCTGTCTTGCGGAACTGAAGATTACCGACTTCGTCGACGCGCCACCCCTTTACGAGGGATAGATCGGCGCGAATGCCCGTCTCGAGCAGATATTCTTGCCCTGCAAATTCCCGGACCTCCTTACCTTCAGCGACAAGCGTCCCGACCCCGGTTTTCGTGTAGAAGGCTGGAATGCCGGCGCCTCCCGCCCGGCAGCGCTCCGCCAACGTGCCCTGGGGGCAGAATTCGACCTCCAGCTCCACCGAAAGATACTGCCGCTCGAACTCCTTGTTTTCACCCACGTAGGACGAGATCATCTTGCGCACCTGCCGGGATCGCAGCAATTTCCCAAGGCCAACGCCGTCGATACCGGCGTTGTTCGAGACGATAGTCAAATCCTTGACGCCGGATGCCTGCACCGCATCGATCAGTCGTTCTGGGACGCCGCAAAGGCCAAAGCCACCCACACAGATAGTCATACCGTCAAACAGAACACCATCGAGGGCCTCCGAGGCGTCCAGATATTGCGATTTCATATAGGCCAGCTCCCGGCGTCAGACTTTGAGGGGTTCGAGGATCGAGACGCAGCTCGCCACCGCGCCCCCGCCCATGTTGAAGCAGATGCCGAGCCGCGTGCTACGGAGCTGCATTTCGCTTGCCTCGCCGACCATCTGCTTGGCGGCGAGGACGTGCATGGAGACGCCCGTAGCCCCGACAGGATGGCCTTTGGCCTTCAGGCCGCCCGACACGTTGATCGGGAGTGTTCCGTCCACGTCTGTCGCGCCGTCCCGCACCAGCGCGGATGCCTGGCCCGGCATCGCCAGACCCATGGCCTCCATCGACAACAGCTCGGCGATGGTGAAGCAGTCATGCACCTCGGCAAAGTCGATATCGTCGATCGTCACGCCTGCGGCGGCAAACGCTCTGTCGAAGGCAAGACGTGGACCTTCGAAGGCGGCGAGGTTCTTGCGCGACAGCGGCAGGTAGTCGTTGACCTGTTCAGCCGCCCGGAAACCGACGGCGCGGCGAAAATCGCCGATCATGTCTCGCCGAACAATCACGATCGCCGCAGCACCATCGGATATTAGCGAGCAATCGCTGACTTTGAGGGGCGGTGCGATCATGGGATTGCGCTCAGAGGGTGAGAGGCAGAAATCCAGATCAAGAGGTTTGTGCAACTGGGCTAGCGGGTTGCGCATGGCGTTGCGATGGTTCTTGACCGCAATGCGCGCCATGGCCTCGGTGGGATCGCCGTATTGCCCCGCATACGCCTGCGCGAAGCGCGCGAAGATGGCGGGGAACGAGAGGTCCGCCTCTTCCTTCTGGTAGCTGGCACCGGAAAGCGCAGTCGTCACATCGGGTGTGCTAAGGTGGGTCATCTTCTCCGCACCTACGACGAGCGCGACATTGACCCGTCCGCTCGCAACAGCATCAATCGCCGAGTATATGGCTGCGGCGCCCGAGGCGCAGGCATTCTCGCACCGAATGGCCGGCTTGAAACGCAGGCCCTCGTCGATCCCTATGACCATCGATGAGCAGAACGCGTCCGAGACCATGCCGGAATTGAAATGACCGAGCCAGACCGCGTCGACGTCGGCGCCGGTAATGCCGGCATCGGAGAGTGCGTCGCGCGCCGCCTCCGCTATCAGATCCTCGAGCGACTGTCCTGCCAGCTTCCCGAACTTGGTATGGCCCCAACCTACGATGGCGACGTCGATTGCGCGATGGTGTGATTCTGATTGCGGCATCCTCAGCCCCTTCAAGATACCCGAGGATGATGACGTACGCCGGACCACGCTCTCGGGTTTGCATCCGGTGGTAGCGATGGGAGAAAGGACGTCTGTCCCCGCCCTGCGGGACACTCCGCCAATGCACTTCCTGGCAAATACAGGCTGCCTGACCGCTGCCGGGCACCCCCGTTCAGTGGTACGCGAGCGAGAACTGCGGCGTTACGCTCGACGGAACGCCCACGCAGCGGGCGAGATACCACAACAGCAATTCGCGCTGCGTGCCGATCTCGAGGCGTTGGTAAGCACGTTTGCGATAGGTCATGACCGTTTCTTCGCCAACGCCAAGATCGGCAGCGATGCCGGCGGCCGAAATCCCGTAGAGGATGCGAGAGCAGACCTGCACCTCTCGCGCCGGGAACCGTTGCTCCGCGCCCCTAAAAATCTCCTCGATCTGTTCGAGGGACGTAAGGACGCCGGCAAGGCGGCGCTGTGCCTGAACGGCAAGCGCGTGTTATCCGATCACTGACAGCAGCGAGGGCGTGAATGCTCTCAGCGAACTGATCGCATCCCGCTCGAAATGACGGACATAATCGGGGCCGAGGACACTGATGGCGCCAGGGCCGAACCCGAGCTGCCCGAAGACGAGGAGTCGCTCGGACAAGCGTGGATAGATTTCATTCCGAAGTTCCTCATCCTGAAGAGCATCGATGTTCAATCGGATGAGGCCTGGCAAGGCGCCGCTGGCACACTCGCGCGCTAGAGCAATACTCGGATCGCGCTTCCATGCCTCGGACTTAAGATAGCGACACGTCAAGTTATGGGCATAGCTTGTTCCGTCTACGCTCAGGGCAGCGATCTCGTGCGGAGAATCGCTGCCGAAGCCGAAGACGACGCAATGCCGCGCCCCGCAGACCTCGTTCAAGAACTTGATAAGTTGCGACCCGAAGGCGTCCTCGCCAATAGCGTCTATTAGCACCCGGATGTCTCTGGGAACTTCAATCCTGTCGACCTCTATCGCGGAATTCAGCATACGCCCGCAACTCTCCAACGGTTTTTATATCGCGGGCCTTATTTTCTCCCGTCTGATCTATGCTTCTATATCACTACCATGGCTGCTGAAGAAGCAGCTATGATATCCAATCATTCCGGTAATAGCGGAATAATATTCTCTAATATATTGTCCCTGAGTTTAGGGGGCCAGGGCATCGGCATCGGGTTGCCTTTCTGGTTCGGCCGCAATGAACGCAGTTAGGGCGCGGGCTCTATCCGACGTGGCAACCAGATTGGGAAAGGCAGAAAGATCGATACCGAAACGCTCGGCATTATATCGCTGTGGAACGATGTAGATGTCCGCCAGACTGACCGTGTCGCCATAGGCGTAGGTGCCACCATATATCGTAATCGACCGCTCGAGCGCCGTAAAACCATCTGACAACCACTGGGTCATCCAGCGCTGCACGGCCGCGCCATCGGCCTTCAGATCGCTCCTCAGATGGTTGAGGGTGCGGGCGCCGTTAATCGGATGGATGTCGCACCCCACGATCGCCGCCATGGCCCTGACCAGCGCGCGATCTTCCCGCTGGGAGGGAAGTAGCGCAGGTTCCGGATAGAGCTCTTCCAGCCATTCGAGAATGGCGGGTGACTGGGAGAGGGTAAGTTCATCTGCCTCCAGCGTCGGCACCATGCCTTGCGGGTTGATCGTGACATAGCTGAGCGCTTTCTGCTCGCCAGTGCGAAGATCGTGGCCCCTGTGCTCGTAAGCGATCCCTTTGAGATTGAGCGCAATTCGGACGCCATACGCGTTCTGTAGCGGCGAGCCGAACACCGATGTCCATTCGTCAAACGGCAGGTTGCTGGTGATCAGCGTG
>CAYOZY010000117.1:0-8794 GCA_964408525.1 uncultured Sphingobium sp.
CACGCTGATCACCAGCAACCTGCCGTTTGACGAATGGACATCGGTGTTCGGCTCGGAGCGCCTTACCGGCGCCTTGCTCGACCGGCTTACCCATCATGTCCACATCCTTGAGATGAATGGTCAGAGCTTCCGTCTCGCCAGCAGGCGCGAACGGCAAAAGAACAGGAAGGATGCCGCCATGAGCTGATCAGAAACGCCATCGGCAGCGGAAAATCGGCTTCCGCTCCGCTCCAGCCGCTTCTCCGCTGCCGATATAACACCGCCTCCAATCGAGGCATTTTATTTAAACCTGCTGGCCCATTATATTACCGAGGAATGGCCCCTTTCTATGCCGCGATTGACAAGTGATGATCACTATGAGTTCGCTTTGATACTATGAACTATGACCAAGCTTGTCCAATCCACTATTTCGACCATTTTAAACGAACAGCAATTGCGTAGGTCCTACGACCGCTTCGTTGAACGATCCGGAGCGTCTTCTTTCATTCGGACCATAGCTAAAGCAGACCTATGACTATTGGAGTGATGTCTCGGTACGCTTGGCGTTCCTGTTTTGGCGATGGCGAGACCACTAACGTTGAGCACTTAGGCGGAAATCGCCATTATCTCGAAAACAAGTTCCTTCTATTTGCAAGCCCGGCCCAAAGTCGCATCCATTTCCAAGCCATGCTCAAACGCCATAGCCCCGCAGCCGCCCATACAGAATCCGCGTTTCAAGCAGGTTGGAGATGCGGAGTGCCACTTCGATTACGTCGAAGGGTTTCGAGACGAAATCCTTGGCGCCTAGTGCCAAGGCGCGGCGTCGGGCCTGAATGGTGCTGTCCGCGGTGAGGACGAGCACAGGACGGAACTCGTCCGGCCTGTCATGTCGCTTTAAGGCCTCAAGTAATTGAAAACCATCGACTTTTGGCATCATCAGGTCAAGAAGGACGAGATCCGGTTCGGAGCGCACAAAGGCATCCACTGCGGTGGTTGGATCAGTTACCGTGACAATGTCGCTATATCCTTCCCGTTCGAGCAGGCTAGAAAGGAGCAGAACGTTTGCGTTCTCGTCATCAATGATCAAGATGCGGCGCGCACGGATTTCGGAACTATCTATAAGGTTCGTTGGCATCATCATGTTCCTGCGGGTTTGCTTGGGGCGTAAGACAGGCATGGTCGTGGGCAGGTCGAGAGTGTGAACCAGAAGCGAGCACCTTTGGCGCCATTCTCGTAACCTATCTGCCCACCCATCGATTCGACCAGCCGCTTAGAGAGAGCAAGGCCAAGCCCGGTGCCGTCGATCTTGGCGCGGTTTTGCTGGCCGAGGCGATCAAATGGTGTGAATAATCGGGGAACGTCGCTTGCCGCAACACCCATGCCATCGTCTTCGACCACCACGCGAACATGGTTCCCCTGCGTCATGCAGGCGAGACGCACCAGTTCCCCGGTGCGGTTATACTTCGCAGCATTGGAAACAAGGTTGAGCATGATCTGCACCACGCGCCGCCAGTCGGCATTGACCACCAGAGATTCTGCCGGAGGTTCGAGCAGAAAGCGCAGCCCGGCGGTAGCAACAATCGGTCCGGCGAGCGTGTGCACTTCCTGCAGCAATTCGCCTAGGTCTATCGGCTGAATGGAGACCTCCGCGCCGCCGGCTTCGATGCTCGATATGTCGAGCAGATCGTTTATCAGGGAGAGCAGATGCCGACCCGCTTTCATGATCTGGCTCAGCGCCTCCCGGTGACCGGGGGCCAACTGATCCTCATCGAGTTCCAGAAGCTGCCCAAAACCTAGAATGGCACTCATGGGCGTTCGCAGTTCGTGACTGGTGCGAGAGAGAAACTCGCTCTTGGCCAAGTTTGCGGCAATCGCCTCTTCGCGGGCGACGCGCAGATCCTCCTCGGTGCGCCGACGTTCGCTCATGTCACGTGTGATCTTCGCAAAGCCTAGCAGATCACCTTGGTCATCGTGCAGTGCTGTGATGACAACATTGGCCCAGAACCGCGAACCATCCTTGCGCAGGCGCCAGCCCTCGTCCTCTGCAGTACCCGACATTCGGGCGCGTTCAAGCATTTGTGCCGGCAAGAAGCCGCGCGTTTCCTCGGGATAGAAACCACTAAAATGCTGTCCGAGTATTTCCTGGGCCTCCCAGCCCTTGATCCGCTGTGCACCTAAGTTCCAGCTAGTGACGTTGCCTTCGCGATCGAGTGCAAAGATGCCGTAGTCGCGTACCTCCTCGATCACCAGGCGGAATCGCTCCTCACTCTCGCGGAGCGCCTGCTCTCGCCCTCGCAGAAGCGCACTGGCTCGGCCGAGGCGCCGGGCAAGTCGACCGATTTCATCTGCATCTTCCGACAGGTTGGTCAGTTCCTCTCCTCTCGCAAGGCGACCGGCATTCACTTCCAGCATGCGAACCCGGCGCACAATACCGGTGGAGAAGAGATACACAGCGGCGAGACTGCCCAGCAGTCCAACAAGGGCGCTGATAGCAGTCAGAAGCAGATAATGCTGTCGCACTTCCTCGACCCGTTCCCGGCGCTGCTCAAGCAGTATCGATTCCCGGCGCTGGATCATCTCGATTTCCAGCCGCATGGCATCGAGCACAACCTTGTTGGATACCAGGGCCTGCTCCAGCTCCGACGCCCTGCTAAGCTTCGTAACTGGGCTAGGTGCCAATTCGACAATGCGGCGAAGCCCCTCGCGCTTGCGCTCCACAAGATCACCGATCCTGTTGAAATGCCGGCGGACCTCGCTATCGCGGATCGCAAGATCAAGTCGTGACATGGTTTTCGGAAGAAAGGCTTCAGCCTTGCGATAGGGTTCCAAAAAGCGGTCTTGCCCGGTTAAAGCATACCCCCGCACGCCAGCCGCGGCTTCGGCCAGCAGAGCATGAGCCTGATAGGTGTCACGCTGGATAGCCACGGCTCGGCGCACATCATCTTCTGCGCGGACTTCTGCATTGCTGGCGAAATGTAACGATACCAGCGCGCCGAGCAGGATTGCCAGTGGCAAGGTAACGACTACAACACCTTTGAAAGCCAGAGGCCCGTCCGCCCAAAGGCGCGTGATCCTGCGAAGTGCGACATCGAGGTTCATACTGGCAGTTTGCCGATTTGAGCCATCAGTACGGCTGCCTGCGTGCGGTCCGCTACACCCAGCTTGGCAATGATGCGCTCGACATGTGCTTTCACGGTCGCGGGGCTAATTGCGAGGACGCGCGCAATTTCCTTGTTGGTGCGGCCCTGAGCAACAAGCTTTAGTACTTCTTTTTCACGATCCGTCAGCAATGTGATGGCATCTTCATGTCGCGGCGCTAGCGAGGATCCGCGAAGCGCGGCGTTGATAAGGCCCAGGGGCATGACACTGTGACCAGCCATCACTTGACTGACTGCGGTACGCAGTTCGCCGATGCTGGCTTCCTTCAGTACATAACCAGCTGCGCCCGCTGCGAGCGCCTCTCGCACATAAGCAGGCATGTCATGGAGCGACAGTATGATCACACGGGTAGCAAGGCCGAACGCCCCAATCCGGCGCGTTGTTTCAAGCCCGTCAATACCCGTCCCCAGGCGAATATCCATGAGGACAATATCTGGATTGAGCGATGCTATAAGATTGATAGCGTCTTCGCCGCTGGCGGCCTCGCCAACGACTTGGAATTCCTCATTGTCGAGTACGGCCTTCAGACCTTCACGCGCCAGCTGGTGGTCGTCCACAATCAGTATTCGGATAGCCATGGTTATGCTGGTCTCGGGAAGCTGGCAAGCAGTTCAACGCCGCGCCCTCTGTCTGCCCTAAAGGAGAAAGTGCCACCAATCGAGACAATCCTCTCTCGCATGACATCGATTCCAAAATTCGCACGCGGATTGGCTGGGTCCGGATCGGGCATGAAGCCGCTTCCGTAATCGGTAATCCGAAGAGAGCATGTTGGCATGTCGCTTAGAGCGATGAGCGTGATTTCAACCCTGCATGGCTCTCCTGCATGTTTGCGGATGTTGGTCAGGGCCTCTTGCGTAACCCGGTATAGTGCTGTCTCGAAGTGCGGCGGCCAGGCAGCTATATCCGTGTCAATCTCGAGCGCCAGATCATAACCTTCCGCAGCAAGGCTGTCAGCCAATGCCTGGATGCCGGCAACCAGACCGAGATCGTCCAGAATAGTCGGGCGCAGACCTCGAATTACCGCGCGCAGTTCTCCAACGAGCGCGCGAGCAATCCCGGCAAGGCGGGCGCGCTCCTTCAAATCGAACTCCTGATCTGGCGAGCCGGTGCTGTCTAGCAATCGTGCCAACGCCGTTGCTGTCTGCGCGACACCATCATGCAACTCGTGCGAGACGCGGCGGCGCTCTTCCTCTTGTGCCGAGAAAAGCCTGCCAACGACGAATTCAAGCCGCTGCTCGCGTTCTTGCAGTTCAGCAAGCAGACGCGATAGTTCGCGCTCCCGCTCGATCCGGTCAATGGTGGCTCCCATCATCTCCAGGTGAAGCCGGCATGCTTCACGGTCCTCGGCGTCAGAAATGTCGTCGAGGGATGAAAGCCCGTCTATGGCTACAACACCAATAATCAGGCCCGCGCTGCCTGGCGCGATAATAGGGAGGCCATGGGCATCTGGACTTTGACTGATGCTACCAGAACGCCTGCCAAGGAAATAGGCCAGCCGTTCCGCACAAGCTTGAAGAATGGATTCGGCCGTGGCCACTTCTGCGAGCGCAAGTTGTCTGCCGCTGGATGACATAAGGCGCATGCGGGCTGCCCGCGCTTCTGCCGCGCGATAGAGTTCACGCAACTCCGCGACGGTTTCGATCTCCAAGGCCAAGGCTTGTTGTGTGCGCGTCATAGTGCTGTCTGATACCCTCACAAAACATGGATGCCTAGGCCATCTGGCCTAGGCTGAATGACCAGCCGCATGGCCGATTTTGGAGCGCTTCCTTTCCACTATCTCACTTTCAAGGCGACGGGGCACGCAATGAGCTTCGTACCGACCTGCTGTGAAGATGACACATGTGAAGGGAGTGTTGACTATGAAGACTATAAAGTTCCGCCAAATTGCGATTGCTGCAACTGCGCCTTTGGCTGTGGCCGCGACGTCAGCCCATGCTAATAGCCCGGCTGTCGCAGCCGCAAATGCCACATATGCACCAATTACCGTGGCGGAGGTCGAAGGCGCCCAGCGCGCGTGGTGCAACGCATTGGTCGCGATCTCGACCGAAGCAGACACCAAAGGCCACGCCGCCGCCAAACGCCTGGCTGAACAGGTGCTCGACAGTGCCTACGGCTACAACATGGGGCCAGTTCTTTTCAAACCAACGCTTACCGTTGCGCCGCAAACCTTCCGAACAACCCGAGATGGTGCGCTCGCCTATTTCGTAGGTAGCGACAAGGCCTATCCTGGTGATGGCGGTTTTGCCTTGAAGCATTGGCGGCAGTGCCAGAGCGAGAATGCGGGGATCGTCATTACCGGATCCAGCGCCATCTCCATGGGCAACGTCTCAATGTGGGATAGCAACGGCAACCTGACCAAAGTTGACAAGACTTGGGGATATGTACGCGGCGGTGACGGAAAACTCCGCATTGTGCTGCATCATTCGTCTTTACCTTACACCCCCAAATAAAAGCATGAGGCATGGTGACTGTGCATGTTTTCTCTGCACTCATCGCCCGAAATCAAGGATTTAAAAATGCGAAAGTTTATTGCTGCGGCTGCCTGTTTGACAGCCATAACCATTACAGTACCTGCTTATGCCGGGAGTTCGGATGGCAGGATTCAGGTAAAAGCACTAGCGACGGGCGTCTTGCCCGATGGTAAAATTTCATCAGTTAAGACTGATCTTATCGGGTTGCCAGGTGGAGCACAGACTCGCGCGAGCGATACAGTTGTACCCACGGTTGCGGTTGAGTATTTTCTGAGCCCTTCCTTTTCGATCGAAACTATCTGCTGCATAACACCACACGACGTGACAGGTCGTGGAGGAGTGAACGGCGCCAAACTCATTAAAAACGCGATCATCTTGCCGGCGACAGTTACCGCCAAATATCATCTCAATACCGGTTCTGCTCTCAAGCCGTATATTGGTGCCGGCCCCACCCATTTCTTCATCTTCGGTGAAGATTTGGATAGCAGCGCCCGTGCGCTCGGTGCGACGGATGTCAACCTGTCGAATGATTGGGGATTCGCGTTGCAAGCTGGCGCGGATCTCAAGTTGAACGAACGAGGGCTTAGCCTCAGTGTTGATGCAAAACGCTATTTCGTAGACACGACCGCCACCTTCCGCGCTGGAAATGCGACCGCACTTAAGACCAGACACAAGCTTGATCCATGGGTCGTGAGCGCGGGTCTGGCATACCGGTTCTGACCGATGCGTAAGCTGAATATGACCGCTGTGTTGATTGCTCTAGCCTGTGCCGCAGCCCCGGCACTGGCTGGAGCCACCGAGGATGATGCTCAGATCTGGACCGCGCTCAATGCGAGCGCTGACTTAGACACACATGTGGTTTTGACGATCGAGGGCCAAGTGCGCCTTACCGACGATGCGAGCCGTCTAGGCCAATATGTAATCCGACCCAGCATTGGCTGGAAGCTGAACGGAACCACCACCGCAACTCTCGGCTATGCTCACGTCCACACTGACCCAATCGGGCCAACGGAAAGCGATGAGCACCGCGCCTGGCAGCAGCTTTCCTATCGCGTGATTGGCGATGGCAAGAGCGTCACTGTGACCGGACGGTCACGGCTCGAACAACGCTGGGTTGAAGGAGCGTCCGACATGGGCTGGCGCTACCGCCAGCAATTACGATTGACGGCTCCTCTTGCCGGCAAGGTTCGCGCAGTTGCCTGGACGGAAGCTTTTATCTCGCTCGACGATACGAGCTGGGGTCAGAGAAGCGGGTTGGATCGCTGGCGTAATTCGATTGGCATTGCGGCACCATTAAACTCTGCGATCAGCGTCGAGCCGGGTTACATTAATCAATGGGTTCCGCGCCCGGGTCAGGACCGTATCCACCATATCGCGAACCTAAGCCTGTCAGCAAAATTCTGACATGTTGAACTAAAATCAGGAGTATATAAAGATGATCAGGACTGCAATTCTCATCGCCACCGCAACGCTGATGGGATCGACCGTTGCAGGCGCCACGACTTCGATGCACCTACCCAATTCGCTCGCAAGGATTTCACCTGCGGAATTCGCTGGACGAGTTACCATCAATGACGACCGTCTTGAGGATATTATCGTCCTCTCGACCAAGCGCTCAACCGGAAAAGAAGGTCCTGCGAAGGGAGCATGGATCAACGATGCGCATCTGCGCTTAGTAATTGATCGAGCCTCGCAAAAAGCGTCATGGCAGGTGTGGCATGATCTGCACTACATCGGCCCGGGCAAGGACATTTCATCCGTTCATTACCTGGTGGGCGGTGAACTCAAACGCACTCAGCCAAAGGTGACTGAGCATTGGCTCGATCAATGCCCTGCTACCGACATGCCCGGGCACTGCAATCAACTCACACGAGTAATATTTGAGCTCCCTGAAGAGCATGCTCGTAAGATCGCGGATAACCACAGCGCCGGTTCCCGCCAGCCATGGTTGATACGGTTCAAGGACCAGAAGGGCGAAAGTGCGACGGTTGGGTTGGCACCTGCCGAACTGGCCGGTCTTATAAAAGCATATGAAGCCTGGCAGGCAAGGGCGAAGTGAGCAAGCAAGACTTCCCGCTGGTGAGACATGGAGTAGGGCTGGCAACCTCCTATGGCGATTGAGACCGGAATCGCGGCCCTGATGTCGCCGATGATCCTTTTTTTTGTGCTGGGCGGTTTTGCGGGACTGGTTCGATCCGACCTTTCCGTACCCGAACCCATCGGCAAGGCAATGTCGCTTTACCTGATGGCCGCGATCGGCTTGAAGGGTGGACTTCAGGTCATCCAGAGCGGATTTTCCGCGGACATTGTCATTGCTCTGGCTGCAGGCATTGCCTTGAGCCTCTTTCTGCCTGTTCCTGCCTATGCCTTGCTGCGGAAGGCCGGAGGTCTGGATCGGATCAACGCCGGAGCCATCGCTGCGCATTATGGGTCGGTTAGCGTTGTCACATTCGTGACTGGAACGGAGATATTGTCAGCACTTGCCATGCCGGCAGCTGGCTACATGGTAGCGGTAATGGCCGCGATGGAAACGCCAGCTATCGTGATGGGATTACTGCTTGCCCGCGGTGCGCTGGGATCGGGGTGACGCCTAACCGATCCCGAAGGCAGGCCAATGACGCCAAGCCATGCGCGCAAGGAGGGAAGACAATATCGCTATTATATCTCGCGCCTCGCACCGGGTGAGGACCGGCAAAGCATACCACCCGGCCTCCGAGTTTCGGTGACCGAGTTCATCTGTTGGGGTTCTGACGCCCCACCCTCCGGCTTTCACGGAAGGCAGGTGCGGTTTTGACGGGTTAGGGGAAGGTTCGCAATAGGGGTTTGCGCCCTTCCATTATAAGATACCGCTTCATCCGCGTCTTACAGGAACCACTTGTTCGCAACTATTGCTGTTGCCTCGGCGAGTGGATAACGAGTATGCGGCCATGGACATTGGGGTGAGTCATATGGAAATTAAAAACGCACTATTGGTCGGCTTGGTCCTGATCGCGTCTCCCGCAATAGCAAAAGAACGCAAAAAGCCAGTAGACGAGGAGATGAATACGCTCACACAGGGCAATGTTCAGATGAATCTGGCCGTAGGTAAAACGACCAAATTGGACGTATTGCAGAACTTCGGGTCCCCAAACATTACGACGCGGGATGCTTCTGGTGCCGAAGTTTGGAGTTACCAAAGGCATGCG
>CAYOZY010000118.1:0-2409 GCA_964408525.1 uncultured Sphingobium sp.
GATCCGGCGTCGGCGTTGCTCGAAGTGCTGGACCCGGAACAGAACAGCAAGTTTCAGGACCATTATCTGGAGATCGACCTCGATCTTTCGGATGTGATGTTCGTCACTACCGCAAACAGCCTCAACCTGCCGCAGCCGCTGCTTGACCGCATGGAGATCATCCGGCTCGAAGGCTATACGGAGGACGAAAAGGTCGAGATCGCGCAGCGGCATCTCGTGCCCAAGCAAATCGAGGCGCACGGCCTAAAGGACGAGGAGTTTTCCGTCACCGAGGAAGGGCTGCGCGACCTGATCCGCTTTTACACGCGCGAGGCGGGCGTGCGCACGCTGGAGCGCGAGATTGCCCGACTGGCGCGCAAGGCGCTGCGCAAGATACTCGAAGGTGCCACGAGCATGATCGAGGTGACGCCGGACAATCTCGCCGATTTCGCGGGTGTACGGAAATTCCGCCATGGCGTCGGCGAGGAAGAGAATCAGATCGGCGCGGTGACAGGTCTTGCATGGACGGAGGTGGGCGGTGAGCTGCTCACGATCGAATCCGTGACCGTGCCCGGCAAGGGAATGGTCAGGACGACCGGCAAGCTCGGCGAGGTGATGAACGAATCGGTTCAAGCGGCCTTTTCCTATGTGCGCGCCCGCTCGCCCGGCTATGGCATCAAACCCAGCATCTTCAACCGCAAGGACATTCATATCCATTTGCCCGAAGGCGCAGTGCCGAAGGATGGTCCGTCGGCTGGCATTGGGATGGTCACGAGCATCGTTTCCACCCTGACCGGTGTGCCGGTGCGAAAGGATGTGGCGATGACTGGTGAGGTTACCTTGCGGGGACGTGTGCTTCCGATTGGCGGCCTCAAGGAGAAGCTGCTCGCGGCCCTGCGCGGGGGGATCAAGACGGTTCTGATCCCTGCGGAAAATCAGAAGGATCTCGCGGAAATCCCTGCAAATATTACCGAAGGCCTGGAGATCGTTCCTGTCTCGCATGTTGACGAGGTTCTGGCGCGGGCGCTTGCCGCACCGCTGGAGCCGATCACCTGGTCGGAGGAGGATGATCTGGCTGCGCAGCCGGTTTCCTCACAAAGCAGCGAAGGCGATGCTGCACTGCGGCATTGAGCTGTTGCGGTCAATAAACGCGGTCAGTCAGGAAGCGGGTGGTAATAACGCTGATTTTTTTGGCTTTACCCTTTGACAGACGCAAAAAACCACGCCTTTATGGCGCACCGAATTTAACGATTCCCATCCAACCACAAGCAATGAGGGGGTTCCCATAGCATGAACAAGCAGGATCTTATTGGAGCAGTCGCCGACAGCAGCGGTCTGAGCAAAGCCGACGCATCGAAAGCGGTCGAAGGCGTGTTCGACGCCATCACCGGCGCGCTGAAGAAGGGCGATGAAGTTCGGCTCGTGGGTTTCGGCACCTTCTCCGTTTCGAAGCGCAAGGCGTCGACCGGCCGCAACCCGCGCACCGGCGAGACCATGACGATCAAGGCTTCCACCCAGCCCAAATTCAAGGCGGGCAAGGGCCTCAAGGACGCCGTCAACTGATCTGACTGAGGCTCGCGCTGCCCGGAAGAAATAAGGTGGGTTGTATCTTCGGGCGTGAATCCGTCACGGTAATGCCGGACGGCTCAAGCGTGACCAGATCATCGGGATGAAGGGCGGGGGAAACCCCGCTCTTTTATTTTGTCCTGTAGCCGCCGAATCGTTCCCGATTTTTCGAGGTCTTGTGAGGAAATGCGCGCTTGACGCTGCGGTCCAGCGCGCTTAATTGGCCCTCCGCTCCGAAATGCGAGTTTCGGCGGCAGATTTGCGGCGATCGTAGCTCAGTTGGTTAGAGCGCTGGTTTGTGGTACCAGAGGTCGTGGGTTCGGATCCCATCGGTCGCCCCATTTTCCATATATCTCACGCATATGAACGCGCAGGCTTTGCACGCTTCCCGTTCAGCCCGCCTTGCGCAGGGAATAGCCGCGCCAGGGCTTGACTGGCCGGATGACGAAGCTCGTGTGCATCGCCGAAACGCCCGGCAATTCGGCAAGGCAGCGGCGGTGGATGCTGTCGAAATCATGCAAATCCCTTGCGGCTACGCGCAGGCGATAATCGGCGCTGCCCGAAACCAGATCACATTCGAGGATGTCGTCATAGCGTTGCACCGCGGATTCGAAAGCCTCCATGCTCTTACGGCTCTGGTCGACAAGGGTGATGTCGATGAGCGCGACCAGGTCGCCTTCGATATTGATGATGGGACGTTCCGTTACTGGCTCGTTCATGGCGTCCCTTCCCGTTCCACGCGAATCTGCTCCAGGCGCGCGGGATCCAGGATCGCTTTGTCCGAGATCTCGGCCGGCGCCGCCGCCGGCGCCGGCGCCCGGGCCGCGGGCTCCCGGAAGGTCGCGCGCTGGGGCAGCCCGCGTT
>CAYOZY010000118.1:2419-8769 GCA_964408525.1 uncultured Sphingobium sp.
TATATGCGCGCCATAGCCGGTAATTACCCCGCTTTCTTCCAATGCGCGCATACGGCGATGGCAGGCGGACTGGCTCAGGCCAACAATGGCGCTGAGGTCTGCGATCGAGCGAGAGGAGTCGCGCTGAAGCTCGGAAATGATCCTGTTATCTATCGCATCCATGATAATAAATCTCACATTTTGCAGATATATAAGAATATATTCCCGTACATATACATTAATACGAGAAATTTAGGGAAAAAATATCTGGGGAGATGCGGCATGTTCGCGCGATATCGAGAAGGATATCGTCATGCGCGTCGGAACAGTCAGGGAAATCAAGAATCATGAATATCGCGTCGGCCTCACGCCCGAAAGCGTCGAGGAACTGGTCGCCCATGGTCATGAACTGCTGGTCGAGACGGGTGCCGGGGCAGGAATCGGCGCGAGCGACGATGCCTATCGTCTGGCAGGCGCGCGGATAATCGGCAGCGCGGCGGAGGTTTTCGCGGCTGCGGACATGGTGGTGAAGGTTAAGGAGCCTCAGCCGGTCGAGCGCGCGATGCTTCGCCCCGGTCAGATCCTCTATACTTATCTTCACCTCGCGCCGGACCCGGATCAGACCCGCGATCTGCTGGCTTCTGGCGCGACCTGCATCGCCTATGAGACGGTGACGGATGCGCAGGGCGGCTTGCCGCTGCTCAAGCCTATGAGCCAGGTTGCGGGCCGCATGTCCATTCAGGCGGGCGCGACCGCGCTGGAAAAGGCGCATGGAGGCAGGGGCGTTCTGCTCGGCGGCGTGCCCGGCGTGCTGCCCGCCAATGTGGTGGTGATCGGCGGCGGCGTGGTCGGATTCAATGCGGCGCAGATGGCGGTCGGTCTTGGCGCGGATGTGACGATCCTCGATCCCAATCCGGCGGTGCTGGAGCGGCTGGCCATCCATTTCGAAAGCCGCGCCAAGACGCGCTTTTCCAACAAGGCCAATCTGGCGCAGTGCCTGCGCGAGGCGGATTTGGTGATCGGTGCGGTGCTCATTCCCGGCGCGGCGGCGCCCAAGCTGGTGTCGCGCGCGGCTCTGGCCACCATGAAGCCCGGCGCTGTGCTGGTCGATGTCGCGATCGATCAGGGCGGTTGTTTCGAAACCAGTCACGCCACCACCCATGCCGAGCCGACCTATGTGGTTGACGGGATCGTGCATTATTGCGTGGCGAACATGCCCGGTGCGGTGGCGCGCACTTCCACCTACGCGCTCAACAACGTCACCCTGCCACATGCGCTCGCGATCGCCGATCTGGGCTGGCAGGAGGCGCTGCGCCGCGATGCGCATCTGCGCGCGGGGCTGAATATCTGGAACGGCAAGGTCACATATGAGGCAGTAGCGTGGGATTTGGGCCATGACTATTGCCCTGCCGAGCAGGCGTTTGCCTGACGCCGCAGCAAGGCCACCCTATATCTGAAAATCTTTACGCTTGCCGCGCCGGAGCCGGAATGGGGCATTGTCTCGTTCCGCGCTCTGGTGCATGGAACGGCTTGTTGGCGCGCTGATCCGGCTCTTGGCTGGTGAAGCGGCGCAAGCTACCCCTACAGGCAAGCGGGAAGAACTATCATGCTGGTGACGATTTTTGGCGGAGGCGGGTTTCTGGGGCGCTATGTCGCGCAGGAATTGCTGGCGAGCGGGGCGCGTGTGCGCGTGGCGGAGCGCGATCCGGGCGACGCCATCCGGGTAAAGCCGCTTGGCGGCCTCGGCCAGACCCAACTTGTGCATGCCGATATCGGCAAGCCCGATAGCGTGGCCCACGCGGTTGCGGGGGCGGATGCGGTGGTCAATCTCGTCGGCATATTGAAGGGCGATTTCGATGCCATTCATGTGCGTGGCGCGGCCAATGTTGCCAGGGCGGCGGCAGAGGCTGGTGTCAAGACGCTGGTGCATGTCTCCGCCATTGGCGCAGACTCGCAAAGCGCGTCGGCCTATGGCCGCTCGAAGGGGCAAGGGGAAGAGGCCGTTCGCGCCGCCTTTCCGAAGGCGACCATAGTGCGTCCTTCCATTGTCTTTGGGCGGGAGGACCAGTTCACCAACCGTTTCGCCGGGCTGATCCGCATGGCCCCGGTCCTGCCGGTCATCGGAGGCGACACGAAGTTCCAGCCGGTGTTCGTGGCCGATGTCGCCAAGGCAGTTGCGGCAGCCGTAAAAGACGCAAAATCGCACGGCGGCAAGACCTATGAGCTTGGCGGTCCGCAAGTGATGAGCATGGCTCAGATCAACACATGGCTGGCGAAAGCTATTGGCCATGATCCCGTGATGATGCCGGTTCCGGATATGCTGTCCGGGTGGATCGCGCGTCTGACCGGCTGGTTGCCCGGTGCGCCGATCACGCTCGACCAATGGAAGATGCTGCAATCCGACAATGTCGTCGCGCCCAAGGCCAAAGGCCTTGCCGATCTGGGCGTGGCGCCTACCCCGCTCGCGGCGGTCGCCGACGGCTGGCTGGTGCAATATCGCAAGCATGGCCGCTTTTCCGCGCGCGCAAAGGCCTGATCCCTGATGACCGATATCATCACGCCCATAGTGCTGGGCATCGTCGAGGGCGTCACCGAATATCTGCCGGTTTCCTCGACCGGGCACCTGATCCTTGCAACTGAGCTTCTCGGTTATGACGCGGAGAAATGGGCGCTGTTCAATATAGCGATCCAGCCCGGCGCGATCCTCGCCATCATCGTGCTCTACTGGCGCACTTTCTGGGACGTGTTTCTCGGCCTGTTCCGCTGGGATGAGAAATCGGTCGCCTTCGTCCGCAACTTGTTGCTCGCCTTTTTTCCGGCGGTGGTGCTGGGATTGGCTTTTGGCGATCAGATCGAGATGCTGCTCGAAAGTGCGGTTGTGGTCGGCTGGTCGCTTATCATCGGCGGTTTCGCGATCTTGCTGGTAGAGCGGTGGGCCAAGCCGCGCGAACTGGGCGGCGTTTCGGCGGTGGGTTGGAAAACCTCGCTGCTGATCGGGCTGGTGCAATGCTTCGCCATGGTGCCAGGCGTCAGCCGTTCCGGCGCGACGATATTGGGTGCCATGGCCTTTGGTGTCGATCGCAAGACCGCCGCAGAGTTCAGCTTCTTCCTTGCCGTGCCGACCCTGACCGGGGCGACCGCGCTCCAGCTCTACAAGCATGGCGGGGCAATGACCGCGAGCGACATGGAGGCGATCGCCATCGGGTTCGTCGTGTCCTTCATTGTCGCGGTGGCGGTGGTGAAGGCGTTCGTCGCCATCGTCAGCCGCATCGGCTTTGCTCCTTTCGCCTGGTATCGAATCGCGGCGGGGGCCGCTGCCTTGCTGTGGCTGGGGGCAAGATAGGTCCGAAATGGGATTATATTTTGTACGCGACGCATTATAAACAGATGGCATGAGAAAGTTATTTGCAATAATAGGTCATTAAAACTTACCTATAATGCGATTTTCGCGTGACTTCCGCGATTTCCTCGTCTATGCGACCTTAAATCCCACAATGTGTCGCAGGAGCTTTCCATGGGTGAGAACCCTATGCTGAAATTCGTCGGAACCGGGCAGGATTATCCGGCCAAGCGTGAAGCGAGCGATCGTGCGCATGACTTCGGCGAGATCAGCAAGAGCTTTCTGCTGGAAAAGGCGGAAGAGCAGGCGTCACGCTGCTCGCAATGCGGCGTGCCCTATTGCTCCACCCATTGCCCGCTGCACAATCATATCCCGGACTGGCTGCGCCTCACCGCCGAGGGGCGGCTGCGCGAGGCCTATGAGCTGTCCAATGCCACCTCGACCATGCCAGAGATTTGCGGCCGTATTTGCCCGCAGGACCGGCTGTGCGAGGGGAATTGCGTCATCGAATTTTCCGGCCACGGCTCCGTCACCATCGGCAGCGTAGAGAAATTCATCACCGACACGGCGTGGAAGGAAGGCTGGGTCGAGCCGCTGGTGGCGGGCAAGGCGACGGGTCAGTCCGTCGGTATCATCGGCGCAGGGCCGGCGGGCCTGACCACGGCGGAATATCTGCGCGCCGCGGGCTATGAGGTGCATGTCTATGACAGGCATGACCGGGCGGGCGGCTTGCTGACCTATGGCATCCCCGGTTTCAAGCTGGAAAAGGACGTTGTGATGCGCCGGGTCCAGCGTCTCAAGGAGGGCGGCATCGTATTTCATGAAGGCTTTGAGGTCGGCAAGGATGCGACGATGGAGGAGCTGCGCGAGCGCCACGACGCCGTCCTGATCGCCACCGGCGTCTACAAGGCGCGTGAGATCAAGGCTCCCGGCGTCGGTACTGGCGGCGTGGTGGCCGCACTCGATTTTCTCACCGCGTCGAACCGGGCAGGTTTCGGAGACAAGGTGCCGAGCCATGAGGATGGCAGCCTGCTCGCGACCGGCAAGAATGTGGTTGTCATCGGCGGCGGCGACACCGCGATGGACTGCGTGCGCACGGCTATTCGTCAGGGTGCGAAATCGGTGAAATGCCTCTATCGCCGCGACCGTGGGAATATGCCGGGCTCGCAGCGCGAGGTCGCCAATGCGGAAGAGGAGGGCGTAGAGTTCGTCTGGCTCTCCGCGCCGGTCGCGTTTGAGGGCGTGGATCATGTCACGGGCGTCAAGGCGACGAAGATGCGTCTGGGCGCGCCGGATGCGAGCGGAAGACGCGCGCCGGAACCGGAGCCGGGCAGCGAGTTCACGCTGGAGGCCGATCTCGTCATCAAGGCGCTGGGCTTTGATCCCGAAGATCTGCCCAGGCTCTTCGGTGCGCAGGATTTGAGCGTCACCCGCTGGGGCACGTTGCGCGTCGATCACAAGACGATGATGACGAGCGTGGACGGCGTGTTCGCCGCCGGGGACATTGTGCGCGGCGCCTCGCTGGTCGTGTGGGCCATCCGCGACGGGCGCGACGTGACCGAGCATATGCATCGTTATTTGAAGGCGAAGGCGGTTGCCGGTAGCAAGGCCAAGGAAAGGGTCGCGGCGTGAGGAAATATTTCGGCAGTGTCGCGTTTGCAGCCCTGTTTATGCTTTCCGCTCAACAGGCTTGGGCAGAAGATCCGACCAGTGCCGGAGAACAGGCCGCAAAGAACCTTGTCGAACGGCTGGAGCTTGAGCGCAAGCTCGACTCAATGTTCGGTGATGTGAAGCAACTGTTCGCGACTAGCGTAATCGGTGAAATATTGCGCGACGACAAAAGTGGAAACATGGCGCAGATGTTCGAACGCCTGCCAGGCGGGCGAGATCGTTTTGCAGAAATTCTTGGCGATGAGTTCGTCAATGCGATGCGCACGCGATATCCCGATTTCAGAGCGGAAGCCGCCAGACACTATGCTGCTATTTTTACGATAGCCGAACTCAATGAATTGAATGTGTTCTTCAGCAGCGGTGTAGGCGCGAAATGGCAGGCAAGTTCTCCGGCAATTGAAAAGGCTATGAACGAATGGGGACAGAAAGCCGGTATGAAGGCTGGCGCGGAAGCTTTTGCGGCCGCTATGGAACGGGTCGAAGGCGAGCAGAAGGGTAAGGGTAAGTGACGATGAACGAGCAGCTCACTGCAACCGAAACCGAACGTCGCCGTATCGCCGAAGAAGGCATGTATCGCCCTGAATTCGAAGGCGATGCCTGCGGCGTGGGCCTTGTCGCGGCGACTGACGGGAAGGCTTCACGCCGGGTCGTCGTCTCCGCAATCGATGCGCTCAAGGCCGTGTGGCACCGCGGTGCGGTCGATGCGGACGGCAAGACCGGCGACGGCGCGGGCATCCATGTCGACCTGCCCGTGCGCTTCTTCGACGATGCGATCGCCGCATCCGGCCACAAGCCACTGCCCAATCGCCTCGCGGTCGGCATGGTGTTCCTGCCGCGCACGGACCTCAGCGCGCAGGAAACCTGCCGCACCATCGTCGAGAGCGAGATCATCGATGCGGGCTACACCATCTATGGCTGGCGTCAGGTGCCGGTCGATGTGTCGGTGATCGGCGACAAGGCGCAGGCCACCCGCCCTGAGATAGAGCAGATCATGATCGCCGGGCCTATGCCCGAAGCGCAGGATGTGGCGGAGTTCGAGAAGGAGCTTTACCTCGTCCGTCGCCGCATCGAGAAGAAGGTCGTCGCGGCCCAGATCAACGACTTTTACATTTGCTCGCTGTCGTGCCGCTCAATCATCTACAAGGGCCTGTTCCTCGCGGAGAGCCTGTCGGTCTTTTACCCGGACCTCAACGATGAGCGCTTCGAGAGCCGCGTTGCGATCTTTCACCAGCGCTATTCGACCAACACCTTCCCGCAGTGGCATCTGGCCCAGCCCTTCCGGATGCTGGCCCACAACGGCGAAATCAACACGCTGAAAGGCAACGTCAACTGGATGCGCAGCCATGAAATCCGCATGGCC
>CAYOZY010000119.1:0-8716 GCA_964408525.1 uncultured Sphingobium sp.
AAACGGGTTCGGCGCCAGCCCACTCCCCCTCCCAACCTCCCAATAGTTTATCCTGTCGGGAGGTTGGGAGGGGGAGTGGGCTGGCGCGGCTCCTCCGCGTGAGCGGAGCAGATTACCCGTTATCCGGTCCGCCTTCATATTGATCGAGCACCCAGGGTTCGGCCCTCGCGCCCTCGACCCATTCGACCATCCACGGATGGGCGAGCATCGCATCGACATAGGCCTGCGCGATGCTGCTGACGGGCAATGAATAGCCATGGATGCGGAATACCACCGGCGCGAACATGATGTCCGCCGCGCCGAATTCGCCGAAGAGATAGGGGCCGCCTGAGCAATGTTGCGCGCGGGTTTGCTCCCACAGCGCGACGATGCGGTCGAGATTGTCCTGCACGGCGGCACTGGGCGCCTGCGCCGGAAACACGCGGCGCACGTTCATCGGGCAGGCCTTGCGCAGCGGCACATAACCGCTGTGCATTTCCGCCGCCATCGAGCGCGCGAGCGCGCGGGCGGCCTTGTCCTGCGGCCAGAAACGCGTTCCGCCGGTCACATCGTTGAGATAATCCACAATGGCGATGCTGTCCCACACCGCCACATCGCCGTCCCATAGTGTCGGCACCTTTCCGGCGGACACGGCCAGATCGCTCTGCGCCTTGCGCGCGGGCCAGTCGTCCATGAACATCGGCGCGACGACTTCTTCATAAGGCAGGCCAGATTGCTTCACCGCCAGCCAACCGCGCAGCGACCAGCTTGAATAGGCCTTGTTGCCGATGATGATCTTCAGCATGGTCGTCCTTTTCTCAATCGAGCGCTTCTATCACCGCCGCGCGCAATTCAGCGATGCCCATGCCCTTTTCCGCCGAAGTGGCGATGATATCCGGGTGCGCGGCGGGGTGGGTCCGGCCTTCGGCAAGGGTGCGCGCGGTGACATCGGCCAGCTCGCTCGCCTTCACCTTGTCCGCCTTGGTCAGCACCAGCCGATAGCTGACCGCCGCATCGTCGAGCATCTTCATCACCTCGCGGTCGACATCCTTGATGCCATGGCGGCTGTCGACCAACACCAGTGTGCGCTTGAGCACCGCGCGCCCGCGCAGATAGTCGTTCACCAGAAAGCGCCACTGCTTCACCACCTTGGGCGGCGCCTTGGCATAGCCGTAGCCGGGCATGTCTACGAGGCGGAAGAGCAGGGGATCGACGCCCACATCGAAGAAGTTCAGTTCCTGCGTTCGCCCCGGCGTGTTCGATGTGCGGGCGAGGCCGTTGCGATTGGTGAGCGCATTGAGCAGCGAGGATTTGCCGACATTGGACCGCCCAGCGAAGGCCACCTCCTTCACCGATGCATCAGGCAGAAACTCCAGCCCCGGCGCGGATTTCAGGAACGCGATCGGCCCGGAAAAGATGCGCCGGGCTGTCTCGGTCCTGTCGTCATCCGCGCCTGCATTGCTCACTTTGCCGGCGCCTGCTTCAGTTGCGGATGTTTGCTGTAGAGCCAGCTCTGCTGCGCTATCGTCAGGATGTTCGACGTGATCCAGTAGATCAGCAATCCCGCCGCGAACGGCGCCATGATGAACATCATCATCCACGGCATGATCGCAAAAATCTGCTTCTGCATATCGTCCATGGGCGCGGGGTTCAGCTTGAACTGGAGCCACATGGTGATGCCGAGGATGATCGCGAGGATGCCGATGCCGAGGAAAGCGGGCGGTGTGAACGGCAGCAGGCCGAACAGGTTCAGCACATGCAGAGGATCGGGCGCGGACAGATCCTTGATCCACAGCGCGAACGGCTGGTGCCGCATCTCGATGGTCAGCATCAGCACCTTGTAAAGCGCGAAGAAGATCGGGATTTGCAGGAAAATAGGCATGCAGCCGGAGAAGGGGTTGACCTTCTCCTTCTTGTAGAGGTCCATAAGCTCCTGCTGGAGCTTGGGCTTGTCGTCCTTGTGCTTCTCCTGCAGCGCCTTCATCTTCGGCTGGATCGCGCGCATGGCGGCCATCGAGGCGAACTGCTTCTGCGCGATGGGGAACATCAGCCCGCGCACGATGAAGGTAAGCGCGATGATCGCCACACCGAAATTGCCGATCTGGGTGAACAGCCAGTGGAGCAGGGCGAAGATAGGCTTTTCGAACCAGTAGAACCAGCCCCAGTCTATGGACCGGTCGAACAGGGCGATGCCGCCGTCCTGATAGGCTTCGAGGGTCTTTACCTCCTTCGCGCCGACGAACAGCCGCGAGGTCTGGCTGATCGCCTTGCCGGGGGCGAGCAGCGCGGGTTTCAGGGTGAAGTCGGCCTGATAGGTTTCGCCGGCACCCTTGCGGAACTGGCCGTCGAACGCCGCCTTCTGGTCGGGCACCAGCGCCGCAAGCCAATAATGATCGGTGAAGCCGATCCAGCCGCCGGTGCTGGGCAGGACATCGCTGGTCGGGCTTTCGTCGAGATCCTTGAAGTCGATGTCGTAATTGGCGGCATTGTTGAACACGCCGATGGGGCCGGTGTGGATGGTCCAGGTCGACGGGTCTTTGGAATGGCCGGTCCGGTTGACGAAGCCATAGGGGCGCACGCTAACAGCGCCCGCGCCGCTGTTCGTCACCTTTTGCGTGGCGGAGATCATGTAGTTCTCATCGACGGACAGCGCGATTTCGAATGTCTGCCCCGCGCCATTGGCCCAGCTCAGCGTGACCGGGGTCGAGGGAGTCAGCTTCGTGCCCGATGCCTGCCAGAGAGTATTGCCGTCTGGCGCCCTGAGGCCGTCGCCGGTCCAGCCGAAGCCCGCGAAATAGGCGTCCTTCGTGCCGCCGGGGGAAAAGAGTTGGACGGAGGGCGAGTCCTTCTTGATGGTTTCGCTGTAGGTCGGCAGGACGATATCGTCGATGCGCGCGCCCTTGAGCGCGATCGAGCCGCGCAGCTTGGGCGTCTCTATGGCGATGCGCGGGCTTTCGCGCAGCACGAGCGCGCGATCACGCGGGGCGCCTGTAAAGGGGGCCGCAGGGGCAGCGGGGGCACCGGGAGCGGCACCGGGCTTGGCGGCGGGCGCGGCTCCGGCCTGTTGCCCGCCAAGCTGAGCGCCGTTTTGTGCCGGCGCGGTCTGGGGCGCGGGCGTGATCCAGCCGGGAAATACGCGCCGCACGACCGGCTCCCAAGCGAACAGGATCAGCGCCGAAAGCAGCATCGCCAATATGATATTGCGTTTGTCGTCCACTTTGAAATGGCTCCCCGGCCCTTTGAAATTCTCGTCTTTCGTCCTTCAGGGGACGGGATCGTGGCCCGATCCGCCCCATGGATGGCAGCGCAATAGCCGTTTCATCGCCAGCCAGCTACCCTTGATCGCGCCATATTTTTCCAGCGCCTCTATAGCATAGGCCGAGCAGCTCGGATGATAGCGGCAGGTGGGCGGGATGATGCGCGACGGGCCGACCTGCCACAGGCGGGCGAGGGCGATGAAAAGCCGGGCGATCAAGACTTGCGGGCGAGCTTGCGCAGCGCCTTTTCCAGTTCGGCGGCGAGCAGCGCATAATCCCGCTCTATGCCGCCTTCGCGGCCGATCAGCACATGGTCGGCCCCGGCAAAGCCCTCGCGCGGCAATATTTCCCGCGCCAGCGCACGGAACCGGCGCTTCATGCGGTTGCGCACGACCGCGCCGCCGATCTTCTTGGTCACGGTGATGCCGAGGCGCATCGTCGGGTCGCTATCGGCGCGATCACGCACCAGCAGGACGAAACCCGGCATGGGCTGGCGCTTGCTACGATTGCAGGCGAGAAAATCCGCGCGCTTGCGGATGACACCGAGCGAAGGCCCGGCGTCCGATTCGTTCAGGCGCTCAGGCTCTTGCGGCCGCGCGCACGACGGGCGCGCAGCACGTTGCGACCGGCCGCCGTCGCCATGCGGGCGCGGAATCCGTGGCGCCGCTTGCGGACCAGGTTGCTCGGTTGAAAGGTGCGCTTCATCGCTCATTCCTCAAATTCGAATCATGCATGACAAATGGGGCTTCCGCGCCGCTTTCGGGCAGGCCGCCGCCAGACAGACGGGTGCCGATAGGGAAAGGCCGCGCAAAAGTCAACGGCGCATGCATCTCTGCGATTGACGGCGGAGGCTTTTCAGGATGATCTGTGCTTTGGGCAGCCGGGGAGGGGCGAATGGAAGAGGCGGGGCAGATCGTTCAGTTGCTGGCGGTGGCGGCGGTCATCGTCGGCATCAGCGCGATGATCGTCGCGAGGTCGAGCGGGCGGCGGCTGGTGCGCAACATGCTGCTCTGGGCCTTGGCGCCCGCGATACTGATGGCCGGGATCATGGCGCTGGGTTCGTTGTTCAGCTCCGCGCCGGGCAGCGGTTTTTATAATGTCGCGTTCGCCGGGATGCTGGTCGGCACGATCATCGTGATTCCGTGGATGGTGGTGTGCGGCATCGGCTTCGCGATCGGCTATGCGATGCGGCGCAGGAACCCGCCGGTGGAGGAGCCACCGCTGCCGCCCGTCGCGCCAGCCGCAGCGCCGGCGGAGGCGCCAACCGTGTCCCGTCCCGCGCCCGCGATCATTTCGGTTGATACATCCGGCCCGCATCACAGCCAGTATTCGCCCGATGGCACAATCCGCATCGACATCAAGCCGGTCGAATGGGCGTCGAGCCAGTGGGCAAGCACCCCACGCGTGGTGCAGGTGGAGGGCGAGCGGACGCTGTGCAACATGCTGGGCACGGACTGGGACGCGCATGTGTCCTTCCCGCGCGATCGCTATGTGTGGCTCGGCCTGCGCCGCTATTGCTCTCCGGGCTATTTGTTTGCGGAGTTCGATCTGGCTGCGGACCGATACCGCATCGCGCTGAATTCGCTGGATGAAGCCGATGAGGAAGGTCCGCTCGGCGATGTCAGCGACCGGCTGGAGGCATGGTGGCAGAAGGCAAGCGAGATCGCGGCGGCGCGGATAACGAAGGAAACCCCGGCGGTCGCCGCGCCCGGACCGTTTGCGGCGTGGCGCACCGCGCTGGTGATATTGGTATGCACGCTCGCCGCAATTGCTGGCCTTACTTATATGTCGGAGAAGACCGGCATCGACCCGCCAAGTATACGAACGATCCCCCATATCCCGCGCATCGGGCGATAGAGTGTGATCGGTGGAAAACCGGACTGTCCGTAAACGACAACATTGCGGACCTTCGTATTCTCTCCGGCTTCAGGGATTTCGGAATTTCGCCGTAACGACCAGGCCATGTGTTCCCCATTCGACTGTGAGCGAACCGTTTCTAGCCTTAACAATGCGCTCGATCAGGCTCAGACCTTGCCCACCAAGACGCGAAGTTCCAACAACGGGGGAAGTGGATTTTTCGTCCCAAACAATTTCTAGATCGCGATCGCTAAGCTTTGCCTTAATCACAATTCTACCGCCGTGAGCCAAAGCTCCATGTTTGGTTGAATTAACCGCTAATTCTCCCAGAACCAATGCAATCGCGTCCGCCTCGCCCTGCCGAATCAAGATGTTGGCGGTTCCATCTATCGATATTGGGCAGATCGGACTTGAGAACGGGTCGACCAACGCCGGAATTAACGTTGACAGGTCACAGGGCGCATCCATAGTGGAAAACAATGATTGCGCTGCGCAGAGGGATGTGAGGCGCGATTGCATGTCGAGCGCGAACTGCTCGTTCTCCGTATTGCCCTTGGCAAATCCTCTAAACAGGCTCCCTATCATCATATATGTGTTTCTAAGCCGATGCCGCATTTCCTCGGCTGCAATCAAGAGAGCTTGTCGTTGTGTCTCAGTTTCGGTGATGTCCCGCGAAATAGCGAGATAGCCAACTTGCGCGTCGTTCACATCGTTGACGCGTGAAACAGTGACGTTCCACCATTTTGGCGTTCCCTTAGCCGTCGGACAAAATGCGTTAAATTTGACAGTCTCGCCTTTGCTTGCGGCAGGCAGAGCCTCAATGACTAAATTACGAGTTTCTTCTGGCCACAATTGATCCCAGTTTCGTCCGCAGACTGCGCTCGCATCATCGATCTCCATGGAGCAAAGCCCGTTGCCATTCATCCAAAGGACCTGCCCGGCAAGCCCGATCAGCTTCACGCAATCAGTACTTTGCTCGAAGGCTTGGGCCAGCGTATCGGCCGAAAGAGGGGCTTTCGTCAGCATCTCAGGCTTATATCAATGATAGCAACCAGCAAGGCAACCCAACAATCATTATTGCACACTGATCTCTGTCGGACTCACGATGTCTGCCGACGCGACATTTCTGCATTGTCGATCTTCTTGCCAGGAGGCACTCGTCCACTACCCACTTCATTCCTGACATTACCTACGCCTATCGGTGAGCCTGATACCAGCGCCCAGTTTGTTGCCAGTCATGCGCACTTTGTCGTCCGTCCAGTTGGCGACGAAGGTGCTGGTGCGGGAAAGCCCCGGTTCGAAGGCTGCGATGTTGTTTTCGATGCGCAGGCCGTCGCTGTCGCGCGCGCGTCCTTCCGGCGCGATGGTGATGAAGGCGCTGTAATTGTCCTTGTCGCGGCCCTGTATCATGCGGTTGCCGCTGATGAGGCCCGAAGACCCATTGGACAGGTCGATCATGTAATTGGTTGCATGGCCGCCCCGGTCATCGAATATGGTGTTGCGGATATCGACGCGGGCGGCACGGCTCTTCACATAATGGCCGCCAGTGCCCGCGAGAAAGCGGCTGTTGGTGATGGTCAGCGCGCCATAATGGCCGATGTAAACGGAGTGGGCGCAATCCAGCCCCCGGTCGCACCGGCCCAGATGGAAAAAGGTCGAGCGGTCGATGAGGATGGAGGCTGTGGGATCGCTGTTGGCAAGGATGCCCTCCTCGCTGTCGGAAAAGCGCGCGCCCGAAACAACGAGCGTCCCGCGCTCCAGCCTTATCCCTGCGCCATTGCCATCGGGCACACGCATATTGCGGAAGGTTAAGCCATCGACGCGCGCGCCGCGCCCGCGCAGCACCAGCGCTGCCTTTCCTTCGCATGTAACGCCATCGAAGATCGCGCTGCCCGGCTTGGCCGCGCGATAGGTGATACTGCCCGCCTGCTGGACCGCGCACTGGCGATAGGTGCCCGGCGCCATAAGGATCGTGCCCGTGCCATTCCCTATGGCGGCGACAGCCTCGGCAAGGCGCGCATAGCTACGCCCCGTTTCACTGACACTAAACGGGTTGGGTTGATAGGGGGTTGCGCCGATGAGGACGGACACCGACAGAAGCAGGCAGGCGAGGCGCGGATAGGTCATGCGCCGGGCGTAGCATTCTCGGGCAAGGGAATCATCACCGAACAAATTTTTCACTGCCGTCTTGCAGATAGGAACGAATCGGTCCTATTATAGAGTTGCGGGCCGGGCCCCTCTGGCGATCATGTATACGTGATCGTGATGTCGGACCGCATCGGGTGACCGGTGCGATGTCTGGCAATTCCCCCCCCCCCTAAGCCATGTCGCATCGTTCCGGGCACCTGATTTGGATCATCAGTTCCAATTCGAGGAGTGCATTTCATGAGCAATCGCTTTTTCCGCCTGCTGATCCAGCATCAGAAACTGGACGACGCCTTGCGTCTCGAGCAGAAACGACCCTTTCCCGATTTTACCCGGCTGCAAAAGCTGAAGCGCCTGAAGCTGCGTATCAAGGACAAGCTGGCTACGGTCATGCGGCGCGGTCGCATCCTGAATCCGTCGTAACTGCTCGGGTCCATTTCAGTCGGGATATTTGCAATGACAGGTTTTTGGATGCTGGACTGGCTGGGTACGCCGGTCTGGCTTTGGGGCGCCTTTCTCGTGCTCGTAATCACATTGCTCGCCGCGGACCTCGGGCTTTTCCACCGCGGCGCGCGGGAAATAGGCGTCAAGGAAAGCCTGGCCCTTTCCGCTTTTTACATCACCGTCGGTCTCGCCTTCGGCGGCTGGGTGTGGTGGTATCTGGGCGCGGAAACAGGCCTTGCCTATATGACTGGCTTCGTGATCGAGAAGAGCCTGGCGATGGACAATATCTTCGTCATCGCGATGATCTTCGCGGCGTTCGCCATTCCCCAGAAATATCAGCACCGGGTGCTGTTCTGGGGTGTGCTAGGCGTCGTGGTGCTGCGCGGCATCATGATCGGCATGGGGGCGGCGCTGGTCGCGAACTATGCGTGGGTGCTCTACGTCTTCGCGGCGTTCCTGATCTGGACCGGCATCGGCATGTGGCGCTCGGCGGGCAAAGACTATGACGTGGAGGGCAGCGCGATGCTGCGCTTCCTGCGCGCCAAGCTGCCTATCACCGACCGCCTGCACGGCGAGCGCTTCTGGGTAAGGCAGGCGGATGAAAGCACCGGCACACTCCGCACCTTCGCGACGCCGCTGCTGTTGGCGCTGCTGATGATCGAGTTCGTCGACGTGATCTTCGCGGTGGACAGCATCCCGGCGATCTTCGCGATCACGACAGACCCGTTCGTGGTCTATACCTCGAACATCTTCGCGATATTGGGCCTCCGCGCGCTCTATTTCGCGCTGGCGGCGATGGTGCACCGCTTCGTTTACCTCAAGCACGCGCTCGCGGTGCTGCTGATCTTCATCGGATCGAAGATCTTCATCGCGGACATGATGGGACTGGCGAAGTTCCCACCGATGCTCTCGCTGGGCATCACCTTCGCCATCCTCGCGGCGGGCATCGGCTGGTCGCTGTGGAAGACGCGGGAGGTGCCTAGTCATCTGGAACTGAAATAAGCTTCATTGTATGCTGCCTGCGCGAGAGGAGC
>CAYOZY010000120.1:0-8667 GCA_964408525.1 uncultured Sphingobium sp.
CGTGTTCCTGCGCGACCGCTTCAGTTGCCAATATTGCGGCTCGCACGACGATCTTGCGCGCGCTCAAAGGCTTGGCGAGCTGAAAATCGGCGAGAGGGACAGGAGGAGTCATCTCGCGGGCATATAGGATGAGCAGCGCCCTCATGCACCCCATAAACTGAGGCGCCACCGCTCCAGATATTTACCCTACCTTCCGTTAAGCAAGGCTAACGGTTGCTAAGCAGGCGATTTACCTCGCCTTATCCATTTTCGGCTAAACCGCTTCCATGGATCTGAGTTTCACCTTGACTCCGCGCGGAGAGAACCGCCTGCCCAAATGGGCGGTTTCGCTCGCGGATATCAAGGCGGCGGCCGAAGAAAGGCGTTATCACAATGCGCCCCTTTCGGTTTCCGGTTCCCTGCGGGGGCAGGATGACGGACTGGACGAAATCCATGTTCTGGCGCGCAAGATCACGCCGGAAACAAATGGTATGATCGATACCGTAACCCTGGGCGGCAGCTTCAATCCGCTGGTCGCCCGTCAGTTGATGGTGGGGAATATAAGGTGAAGATGGCGTTTACCTTGGCGCTTTAGCCGATGTTCAAGGCTGATCCGCATAAGGGACCTCATCGAGGACACAAACAGGCCCCCGAGCCATTGATTGAGGTAGGAATGATTGAGAACCAGAAAATTCGGCCTGCTCAGGTAGTTGGCCCGCTGGGCGAACCGCTCACCGTCGACTCGCTGCCCGCCCCCGGCACGACTCGCTGGGTGGTGCGACGCAAGGCGGAAGTCGTTGCTGCGGTTAACGGCGGCCTGCTTTCGGTAGATGAGGCCTGCGAGCGCTATTCGCTCACCCTTGAGGAATTCGCCGGGTGGCAGCGCGCGGTCGACCGCTCCGGCATGCCCGGCCTGCGCGTGACCCGCATCCAGCATTATAAATCGCTGTACGAGCGCCAGCAGCGCTACTGATTTTCCTCCGGATCGGCATTGCGCCGGTCCGGGCCGCAATCATCACCCCTCCCTGATGCATTGTGCGACGACTGGTCGCCTGCCCCGATCGGCAGGCGGCCATTTTTTTGCCGCAAATCCATTAGGTTCGGGACCCCAGGGAACCCTTTTGCCCGCCGGGTCGTTCTTCCTCCACGCCGGATTGATTTTCCGGGGCAGGCGAGAACGAGGAGGATATTATGGGACTGATTCTTTGGCTTATCGTGGGTGGCGTGGTTGGCTGGCTGGCGAGCATCGTCATGCGCACCGATGCGCAGCAGGGGATATTCATGAATATCATCGTCGGCGTGGTTGGCGCCTTTATCGGCGGACTGGTGTTTTCCGGCGGCACGATCAACAATAGCGGCCTGTCGCTTACCAGTTTTCTGGTTTCGCTGGTCGGCGCCATCATCCTGCTGGCGGTGGTCAATCTTTTGCGTCGCGGTGCTGTCCGCTAATTCCGCAAAGACGACGTTTCTCTCGACGAAGACAACCATCAAATGAATTCGGGGAGGAGAGGCCGTCTCAGACGGTCTTTCCTCCCCGAATTTTTGCGAATCCCAGCCGGGCGAACATCTGACTTGATTTAGTAACCTTGGAGTTCCATCTTGTGCGCTGCCGCCGCAGGGTGTCGGGCCATAGTCAGGGGCGGCTAAACGAATAATGACAGGGGCGTCGTTATCACGGACATTTCGTCCGTCAGGGAAGGCTGGCATGAATTTCGAATCCGGTTTTGCAGGGGACAGCCTCGAAGCAGAGGCGGATTTGCTGCGTCAGCGCAAGCGGATGATTCTTGTCGCGGCGGCGGCGCTGATAGTGCTGATCGGCGCGGTCCTGCTGTGGCGCGGAAGCGCGGATGATAAGGGCGCGGCTGACGGTGATGCGCTGCAACCGCATATCACGGTGGTTCGTCCCGGCCGCAGCGCGGTTTCCTCCGTCATCAACGCAAACGGCACGATCGCCGCGCGCCGGGAAATGCCGGTCGGCGTCGTCGGCGAGGGCGGGGCCGTTTCGGCGGTTCTCGTGGAGCCGGGAAGCTGGGTGAAAGCGGGGCAGATATTGGCCCGCGTCGAACGCTCGGTGCAGAGCGAGCAGCGCGCGTCGCTGGCGGCCGCGCTTCAGGTCGCGCGGGCCGACGCACGACTGGCGCAAAATGATCTCGATCGCGCGCAGGCGCTGGTTTCGCGCGGTTTCATCAGCAAGGCCGACCTTGATCGCAAAACCGCGACGCGCGATGCCGCGCTGGCGCGGGTTAGGGTCGCCGAGGCGCAACTCAATGAACAGCAGGCGCGTATCGGCAGGCTCGACATAAGGGCGCCCGCCGCCGGACTGGTGCTGACGCGCGCTATCGAGCCGGGGCAAGTTGTCGGCGCGGGCAGCGGAGTGTTGTTCCGGCTGGCGCGGGGTGGCGAGATGGAGCTGTTGGCCAAGGTCGGCGAAGCGGATTTGGCGCGGCTTGCGGTCGGGGCGAGCGTGAAGGTCACGCCGGTAGGCGGCAGCCAGAGTTATGACGGCCGGATATGGCAGATCGCGCCGGTGATCGATCCGCAATCGCGCCAGGGCAATGCGCGCATCGCGCTCGCCTACCACAGGGATTTGCGTCCGGGCGGGTTCGCAACCGCTCGGATCGTCAGCGGCATGGCGGATATGCCGGTATTACCGGAATCAGCGATACAGAACGACGACAAGGGCAGCTATGTCTACATCGTCAGCGACCAGAATATTGTCGAACGACGCGATGTGCAGGTCGGCCAGGTTTCGGCCACCGGGGTTTCAATCCTGTCCGGTCTGAACGGGCAGGAAAAGGTGGTTGCGCTCGCCGCAGGCTTCCTCAACCCCGGCCAGAAAGTGGTGCCGCAGATGGATGAAGCGGCGAAGCGTTAGGGCTTGGACCGGGAACGCGGAAAGGCGTTTGCGAATGAATTTTCGAAATATATCCAGCTGGTCGATCCGCAACCCCATCCCCCCGCTCGTGTTGTTCGCGGCGCTGATGCTGGCGGGCGTCACCGCATTCATGCGCATGGACGTAAACAACAATCCCGACATAAGCTTTCCCGCTGTCCGGATCGTCGTCAACCAGCCGGGCGCGGCGCCGTCCGAGCTGGAAACGCAGGTCACACAGCGCGTCGAGGCGGCCGTCCGCGGCATTAGCGGCGTTGACGAGATGATCTCCTATGCGCGCGAAGGATCCACCTCCACAATGGTCCAGTTCGTCATCGGCACGCCGGTCGACCGGGCTGTTAACGACGTGCGCAATGCCGTTTCGGAAATTCGCGGCGACCTGCCCGAAGGGATATTGGAGCCGCAGATTACGCGCGTCGATATCGACGGCGGCCCCATCGCCTATATCAGTGTCGAAGCGACCGACATGACGCTGGAACAACTGAGCTGGTTCGTCGACAATACGGTCGCGAAACGCCTGCTGGGTATAGAGGGCATGGCTGCCGTCAGCCGCGGCGGAGGCGTAAGCCGGGAAATCCGGGTGATACTGAAGCCGGACAGGCTGCAGGCACTGGGCATTACCGCCGCGCAGATCAACCAGCAGTTGCGCCAGGTGAACATCAATGCGGCCGGCGGTCGCGCCGAGATCGCGGGCGCGGAACAATCTGTGCGCGTTCTTGGCAATGCGGACACCGCCTTTGCATTGGGGCAGACGCAAATTCAGTTGTCGGGCGGGCGGTCTGTTCGTCTGGACGAACTGGCGGACGTGCGCGACATGTATGCCGAGCAGCGCTCGCTCGCATTGATGAACGGGCGGCAGGTAACCAGCATCGCGCTGGAGAAATCCAAGGGAGCCTCCGATGTCAGCGTTTATGACGCGGCGATCAAGGAGCTGGACAGCCTTGCGAAGGAAAACCCGAAGGTCCGCTTCAAGCAGCTATTCACCACCGTCGACTATACCAAGGGACAATATCATTCGGCGATGGTGGCCATGGTCGAAGGCGCCATTCTCGCGGTCATAGTCGTCTATCTGTTCCTGCGGGACTGGCGCGCGACACTGATCTCGGCGCTCGCCATCCCGCTGTCCGCTATTCCCGCCTTCTGGTTCATGGACATGATGGGCTTCACGCTCAATGGCCTGTCGCTGCTGGCGCTCAGTCTGGTCGCGGGGGTATTGGTCGACGACGCGATCGTCGAGATCGAGAATATCGTGCGCCATATGCGCATGGGCAAATCCGCCTTTCAGGCCTCGATCGACGCCGCCGACGAGATAGGCCTCGCCGTGCTGGCGACGACCATGTCGATCGTTGCGGTATTCCTGCCGGTCGCGCTGATGCCTGGAATATCGGGGCAGTTTTTCATCCAGTTCGGCATGACGGTCGTAGTCGCCGTTCTCCTGAGCCTCGCCGTCGCGCGCATGATCACGCCGATGATCGCGGCCTATTTCCTGCAGGCGCATGGCGAGGCCGGCCATGGCGAGGGCTGGCTGATGGACCATTATATGGCCGTGCTGCGCTGGTCGCTCGAACACCGCTGGAAAGTGGTCCTGCTGGGCGGCGGGGGCGCGCTGGCCCTTACGATCATGACCTTCTGGGCGCTGCCATTCCAGTTCCAACCCACACTCGACACCGATTACAGCGAAGTCAGGATCGAGATGGTGCCAGGCACGACTCTCGAACAGGCCGAAAAGATAACGCTGCAAGTCGCGGCGCTTCTGGAAAAAGACAAGGATGTCGTTGAAACCGTGTTCAGCGATATCGATAATACGACGGCGGCAAGCGTCTATCTGACATTGCGAAAAGACCGGGGTATCAGCAGCGTGGACTGGGAGCGGCAGACCGGGCCCAAACTGGCGCAGATTGCCGATGCGCGCGTCAATTTTCAGTCGCAATCCGGCGGCGGTCCCAGCAGCGGGCGCGACATCACCATCATGCTTGGCGGTGATGATCCGGTGGTTCTGGAGCAAGCGGCACACCAGCTCGTCGATCAGATGTCGAAGCTCAAGGAAGTGCGCGCGCCGCGCCTCAATGGCGATATCAGGCGGCCGGAAATCATCATCAAGCCGCGCATGGATATCGCCGCCGAACTGGGCGTGACCACCGTCGCCCTCAGTCAGGCGATCCGTATCGCAACGCTGGGCGACATTGACCAGAACAGCGCCAAATTCTCGCTTTCCGACCGACAGATCCCCATCCGCGTTTCCATCGATGAAGATGCACGACGCGACATTTCGACGATCCAGAATCTGCCGGTTGCGACCACCAATGGAGGCTCGGTCCCGCTCAAGCTGGTCGCTGATATCCGTTTCGGCGCCGGGCCGACAGAAATCCGGCGCTATAATCAGGTGAGGCGTGTGGTTATCGGCGCCGATCTCGCGCCCGGTATCATCACAAGTGAGGCCATGGCGAAGATCGAGCAGCTTCCCGCCTACAGGAATCTGCCGAAGGGCGTGCGCAAGCTCGATGTCGGTGACGCCAAATGGCAGAAGGAACTGTTCATCAATTTCGTGATCGCTGTCATATCGGGAATCATGCTCGTGCTCGCAGTACTGGTGCTGCTCTACAAGCGGGTGATGCCGCCCTTCGTCAATCTTGGCTCGCTGTTGCTGGCGCCATTGGGAGGAGGGCTGGCGTTGTTTCTGACAGGGCAGCCCGTTTCGATGCCGGTGCTGATCGGTGTTCTCATGCTGCTGGGCATCGTCGCGAAGAACTCGATCCTGCTTATCGATTTCGCGCTCGAAGAGATGGAAAAGGGCGTGCCGCTTTATGATGCGATCATCGATTCCGGTCACAAGCGCGCTCAACCGATCGTCATGACCACCGTGGCCATGGTCGCAGGCATGGTGCCCACGGCGCTATCGCTATCGGGAGACTCGGCTTGGCGCGCGCCCATGGGCGTCACGGTGATCGGCGGGCTGATTCTCTCGACGATCCTGACGCTCGTCATCGTGCCCGCGAGTTTCAGCCTGGCTGTCGGCATAGAACAATGGCTTGCGCCCCATCTGCGCAAGCGCCTACTCACCTACAAGCCGGGAGACGATGTGGGCGACCGGGCGGCGCAGCCTGCGGAATAGGCGCGACACGACAGGCCCGCCATTACGCTATCGTCTTGCAACATCGCGCCTGATCGTCTGTTATCGTGGCCATGAACCCGCGCGCGCGCCCTATTGCCCCTATCGCCGACGCCGCCGACCGGCCCGACCGGCGCATCCATATGGTCGCGACCGGACTGCTGCTGGCGATGGCCGCGCTGTTCTTGGCCGCGCGCTGGCTGGCGGATGCTCACCCGGCCATGGGCTATGTACAGGCCTTTGCCGAGGCGGCAATGGTCGGCGGGCTGGCGGACTGGTTCGCGGTGACGGCACTGTTCCGCCATCCGCTGCGCATCCCCATTCCGCACACCGCGATCATCCCCAAGAACAAGGACCGGATCGGCGAGGCGCTCGCCGCCTTTCTGCGCAGTAATTTCCTGACGCCCGCCGTGGTGGCGCGACGCATGGTTCGGCTGGATGTCGCGGGCGCCGTGGGGCGGTTTCTGGCGCATCCCCATGCGGGCGGCGTGCAAGGGCGATTGCGGCAGGGCGCCTCGCGGCTGGCGGCGGACATATTGGAAGCGATGGATGAAGAACGCCTCGGCGGCATGGCCAAGGCCGCGCTGGCGCAGCGCCTGTCGGCGCTCAACCTCGCTCCGCTGCTGGGTCAGGCGCTGGAAGCGGCGATGCGCGAGGGGCGGCACGAGCCTGTGCTCGACACCGCCATAAGATGGGCGGCGCGCGCGCTGGAGAGCCAAGCCGACATGATCCGCGACATGGTGCATGAACGCGCGGGCGCCATCATGCGCTTTACCGGGCTGGACGAGAAGCTGGCCAATGCGATCATCGACGGGCTTTTGAAGCTGTTCGCCGAGATGGAGGCTGACCCACGCCACCCTGTGCGCCTGCGCGCGCTGGAAGGGCTGGAGAAGCTGGCGTGGCGGCTCCAGCATGAGGGAGAGATGCAGGCAAAGGTCGCGCGCATCCGCGACGAGATCATCGCCAACCCGGCGATGCAGCGCTGGATCGACGGGCTGTGGGAGCAGGGGCGCGCAGCGCTGCTCAAGGCCGCGCGAGACCCACAAGCGGCGCTCGCGGGCAAGCTGGGCGAGGTGCTGCGGCAGGCAGGCGCGAGCATGGAAGGCGACGCGCGATTGAAGGCGATCATCAACCGCTTCGCCCGCCGCGCAGTCGTGGGGCTGACGGCGAGTTATGGCGATGGCATCGTCAAGCTGGTGAGCGAAACCGTGCGCGGCTGGGATGCGCAGACCGTGACCGAACGGCTGGAGCGCACCGTGGGCCGCGATCTCCAATATATCCGCATCAACGGCACACTGGTGGGCGGGCTGGTCGGGCTCGCCATCCATGCGGTGGATGTGGGGGTGTGACCCGCATCGGCGAGAGATTCTGAACTCTTGCGGTTTTGATGCGACAAAGCGCGCAGCTTCGGCTATCATCGTACAATCTAGCGAAATCTGCCTGCAAGCGTTCGCCGTGACTGAGAGACAGTTGTGCTCCCGCTTGCTTGCCAGGAAACCGCCAATGATCATAGCTTTCTATCTGGTCTGCGCTGAATGAGCCGCGCCCTCAACATTGATGCCACCCTCCAAGAGGTTTCGGCTTGCTGCGAAAAGCATGCGATAGGGGTGTCGGTCATGGAACCGTTGCAGTCCGGCGGCACAAGAGTTGTGCTTAATAGCGGAGAGGATACCGCACATCTGCGGCGCCGCATGAAAAGGCAGATCATCGACGGCTCTGTCATTCGCTCCGGCCTGTATATGGGCCGCCTACCGCTCTCCCGGCGCTAAGGACCTGGCTTTCTCGCGCGCTGGCCGGGCAGGGCGGCGCGCAGGTCATATTCGCTTCCCTGTCCGGACTAGGGCTGAACCTTTCGGAGTTCGGCCGATTATCTAAGGAAATACCCATGCCTATCGGCACAGTGAAATTTTTCAACGCAGACAAGGGCTATGGCTTCATTGCGCCTGAAGATGGCGGCACCGATGCTTTCGTCCACATCACTGCGGTGGAACGCGCGGGCCTCCGCACTCTGGATAAGGATCAGCGCGTTTCCTATGAGCTGGAGCAGGACAAGCGCGGCAAGCTGGCTGCGGTCAACATCCAGACTGCCTGAACATGATTAGGGGGCGGCGTGTTGGCAAGCCGCCCTCTTTTCACCCATCGCTCACCCGCTCGATGTCTGCACCCACCGCCTGAAGCTTTTCCTCCAGCCGTTCATAGCCGCGGTCGAGATGATAGACGCGGTTGACCTGCGTTTCGCCGCCTGCCGCCAGCCCCGCCAGTATAAGGCTCATCGAGGCGCGCAGGTCCGTCGCCATCACCGGCGCGCCGGTCAGCTTTTCTACCCCGCGCACAACCGCCGTGCGGCCGTTCACCGAAATATCCGCGCCCATGCGCGCCAGTTCGGGCACATGCATATAGCGGTTTTCGAAGATCGTCTCGGTGAGCACGCTCGCGCCATCGGCAAGGCACAGCATCGACATGAACTGTGCCTGCATGTCGGTGGGGAAGGCGGGGAAGGGCGCGGTCGAGAGGGTGAGCGGCTTCAGCCTGCCGTTCGCCGCGACGCGGATGCTACCGCGCCCGGCGTCCACCTCGACCCCGCACTCGCGCAATGCGCTGAGCACCGCCTGCATATCGTCGGCATGCGCGCCGACCAGCTCGACATCGCCGCCGGTGATCGCCGCCGCGCAGGCATAGCTGCCCG
>CAYOZY010000121.1:0-8605 GCA_964408525.1 uncultured Sphingobium sp.
CTACGAGAACCTCGTCGCTGCGGGCGTTATCGACCCGACCAAGGTCGTGCGCACCGCGATTCAGGACGCGGCTTCGGTTGCCGGCCTGCTCATCACCACCGAAGCGGCTATCTCGGAAGCCCCTGAGGACAAGGCTGCGGCCGGCATGGGTGGCATGCCCGGCGGCATGGGTGGCATGGGCGGCATGGGCGGCATGGATTTCTGATCCAGCCTGTCCGGCAGTTCTGCCGAACGCAAAAGGACCGGGGGTGCGCAGGCGCCTCCGGTTTTTTGTTGCCGGGCGTTGTCGGGCAAGCCACGATCGACGGAATTTCTGCACCAATCCTTTCATCGCCCATTGACTGTGCCGCCGCCGTTTCGCATCAATCATGCGATAATATCCGGCGTGGATTCCTTGCGCCGGTTCAGGGAGCCGTGAACCCGCAATGACGCGCCGTTTCGAGGACAGGGTGTTCCTTGCGCTGCTGGGGGCGGCGACGCTGGCGTTCGTCTGGCTGACATGGACCTTCTTTGACGCGATATTATGGGCGATCGTGGCCGCCATCATGTTCGCGCCGATGCAGCGGCGGCTGATGGTTCTCAGGCCCAACCGCCCCAACAGCATCGCCGCGCTGACCCTGCTCACCCTCATCGCCATCGTCATCATCCCGATGATCATATTGGGCACCTTGCTGGCGCAGGAGGCCACCATCATCTACGAAGGCGTCCAGTCCGGCGAGATCAATATCACGACCTATTTCAGGCAGGTGCAGGATGCCCTGCCGCACTGGGCCAGCAAACAGCTCGGCCGCCTTGGCCTTACCAACATAGAGGCCGTGCAGGCGAAGATCGGCGCGGAATTCGCCGCGAGCTTTCAGACATTGGCCGCGCAGGCGCTCAACATCGGTCAGCGCACGCTTTCGGCGCTGATGACGCTGGCGGTAATGCTCTATCTCACATTCTTCCTGTTGCGTGATGGGCGCAGGCTTGCGGCTCTTGTCGTGGATGCCGTCCCGCTCCATTCCGCGCAGCGGCAGGCCTTGGCGAAGAAGTTCATCGCCGTGGTGCGCGCGACGATCAAGGGCAGCATGATCGTCGCCATCGTTCAGGGCGCGCTGGGCGGCGTGATCTTCTGGGGGCTGGGCATCGAGGGTGCGCTGATCTGGGGCGTGGCGATGGCCTTTCTTTCGCTGTTACCCGCCGTGGGCACCGGCCTTGTCTGGATACCTGTGGCCATCTATCTGTTCGCGACCGGGGCCATGGTGAAGGGCGCGATACTCGTCTTTTGCGGAATATTCGTGATCGGCATGGTGGACAATGTGCTGCGCCCGATCCTCGTGGGCCGCGACACCCGCATGCCCGATTATATGGTGCTGATCTCGACCCTGGGCGGGCTGGAGCTGTTCGGCCTCTCGGGTTTCATCACCGGCCCGGTGATCGCGGCGCTCTTCCTCGCCGTGTGGGAGATATTCATCGCCTCGCGCAAGCCTGCGGCGGAGATGAGACAGGACCAGAAGGCGTGAAGCTGAAGCCGGTTCTCCTGCTTCTGATGCTTCTGCCGGCCCTGTTGGCCGGCGCGGGCGCGGCCTTTGCGCAGGAAGGCGCCAGTGGTGCGGCAGCGCAAGCGGCACCGGCACCGGCTCCAAAACCGGCAACCGTCCGCGTCACGCTCCAGACCAGCGAGGGAGCGATTCTGCTGGAGCTGGAGAAGGAACGCGCGCCCATAACTACCGCCAACTTCCTCAAATATGTCGACCAGAAGCGCTATGACGGGCAAACCATCTATCGCGCGCTCAACATAGCCGAGAATTTTGGCCTGATTCAGGGCGGCGTCACCATCATGAAAGCGGGGCAGAAGCCGATACCGCCGATCGCGCATGAGCCGACGAACCAGACCGGGCTTCTCCACCGGACAGGTACGATCTCGATGGCGCGCGGCGCGCCGGGCACCGCGCGCTCGGATTTCTTCATCGTCGTCGGCGATATGTCCAGCCTTGATGCCCATCCCGACAAACCCGGCAATGATGTGGGCTTTGCCGCCTTCGGCCATGTAGTAGAGGGGATGGACGTGGTTTTCCGGATCATGCGCTCTCCCATCTCGCCGACACTGGGCGAGAAGGACGGGATGAAGGGCCAGATGCTCGATGTTCCGGTGAAAATCATTTCGGTGAGGCGTGTCGCCGGACAATGATCCGCGCGATGCTCAGATCGGCTCCAGCCGGTCGAATTCTTTCTGCAATCCCTCGTCCAACATACTGATCAGCCGATCGATTTTGGGAGGCGCAAAGCGCCGGCGTGGGTGCACGGCCCAGATCGGTTCGGCCTGCGGCCTGAACTCATCCAGAACCAGCTCCAGCTTTCCGCTGCGCAGATGCTCCAGCACATAGAATTCCGGCAGATGGCATATGCCCATTCCCGCCAATGCGGCATCGGCCACGGAAACGCCGCTGTTGCAGCGCCACCCCGGTCGAGGTTTTACCACTTGCTCCCTTCCGCCGACATCGAAATGCCAGGTCGATGCGGAGCCGATAAGGCAGCGGTGTCTTGAAAGATCAGCGATGGATGTCGGCGTTCCATGCGCTTCGAGATAGGCGGGCGAGGCGCAAGTATAGTGCCTGCGCGATGCGATTTTCATCTGGGCGAGGCGCGGGTCGGATATCGGCCCGGTGCGCAGCGCCAGATCATAACCCTCTGCTATGAGGTCCACCACCCGGTTCGTCAGTTCGATATGAAGCTGAACATGGGGATAGAGCGCGCAATAGCGCAGCACTATCGGCATCAGGAACCGCTCACCCAGGGTTGTGGAGCAGGTGCAACGCAGCTCTCCCTGCGGCTCTCCGCTGGTGCTGACAAGGCCGATCGCCTCGACGCGGTCCTGAATCATGCGGCGGCACTGGTCGAGAAAAACCCGGCCGGTGTCGGTCAGGCGGACCGAGCGCGTCGTGCGATTGAAAAGTTGCGACTGGATGCGCGCTTCGAGCCGCGCGACGGAGCGGCTCATATGCGTGACCGAACCGCCAAAGGCCGCCGCGCCGCCGGTGAAGCTGCCTGCTTCCGCCACGGCGACAAACTCCTCTATGCCGTCCCATGCGCCGATCATTATTCCTCCAAAGTTATATACTCTTTCCAAATCATCTCTTTATTGCACATGGGGGGAAACGCTAGATCGAAGTTCATGGACAGGAGGCCGATTCGATGAAAACCCGCGCAGCAGTAGCGTTCGAAGCCAAGAAACCGTTGGAGATTGTCGAGGTCGATCTTGAAGGACCGAAGGCGGGCGAAGTTCTGGTCGAGATCATGGCGACCGGTATCTGCCACACCGATGCTTACACATTGGATGGCTTCGACAGCGAAGGAATCTTCCCGTCGATCCTCGGCCATGAGGGCGCAGGCGTGGTGCGCGAGGTCGGGCCGGGCGTCACCTCGGTCAAGGCCGGCGACCATGTGATCCCGCTCTACACGCCCGAATGTCGCCAGTGCAAGAGCTGCCTTTCCGGCAAGACCAACCTGTGCACGGCGATCCGCGCGACGCAGGGCAAGGGGCTGATGCCCGATGGCACATCGCGCTTTTCCTATAAGGGCCAGCAGATTTTCCATTATATGGGCTGCTCGACCTTCTCGAACTTCACCGTGCTGCCTGAAATCGCGGTCGCGAAGATTCGCGAGGATGCGCCGTTCCAGTCAAGCTGCTATATCGGTTGCGGCGTCACCACTGGCGTCGGTGCGGTGGTCAACACCGCCAAGGTGCAGGTCGGCGACAATGTCGTCGTCTTCGGTCTGGGCGGCATCGGCCTCAATGTCATTCAGGGCGCGCGGCTTGCGGGCGCGAACAAGATTATCGGCGTCGATATCAACCCGGACCGTGAGGAATGGGGCCGCAAGTTCGGCATGACGGACTTCCTCAACTCGAAGGGCATGAGCCGCGAGGACACGGTCGCGAAGATCGTCGAGATGACCGACGGCGGCGCGGACTACACCTTCGACGCCACCGGCAACACCGAGGTGATGCGCACCGCGCTCGAAGCCTGCCATCGTGGCTGGGGCACCAGCATCATCATCGGCGTTGCGGAAGCGGGCAAGGAAATCGCCACCCGCCCGTTCCAGCTCGTTACCGGCCGCAACTGGCGCGGCACGGCGTTCGGCGGAGCCAAGGGGCGCACCGATGTGCCCAAGATCGTCGACATGTATATGACCGGCAAGATCGAGATCGATCCGATGATTACCCATGTCATGGGCCTTGAGGAAATCAACACCGCATTCGACCTGATGCATGCGGGAAAAAGCATCCGCAGCGTCGTCGTGTTCTGATTTTAATCCAGTTCAACCCCCAAGGAGTGTTACAATGGCCGATCCGGTTATTTCAGGAAATGAAGTGTTTTCGCACACCTGCCTCGGCGCGAGCGACCTTGCTGCCTCGACCAAATTCTACGATGCGGCGCTCGCTCCGCTCGGTATCAAGAACTTGGGGCCGTTTGGCGATAGCTGCACCCTCTATGGCAAGGACAAGCCTGCTTTTCTGGTGCTGAAGCCGGGTAATGGCGAAGCGCCTTCGGGCAACGGCGTCACTGTCGGTTTCGCCGCTTCCAGCCCCGCCGAGGTCGATGCTTTCTATCAGGCCGGTCTTGCTGCCGGTGGCAGCGACGAAGGTGCGGCTGGCCCGCGCGGGCATCTGCCCGGCGCCTATGCCGGTTATTTGCGCGATCCCGCAGGTAACAAGGTCTGCGCTTACACCTTCGTATAAAACAGGGAAATTGCTGCTGTCATGATCGAACAGATAAGCGCAAATCGCAGTCATGGCGGCGTTCAGGGCGTGTACAAGCATCAGTCGGGCGCGACCGGCACGGAAATGACCTTTTCCGTGTTCGTGCCCGATCATGCCGCGGGCGCGAAGCTACCGGTTCTCTGGTATCTTTCGGGGCTGACCTGCACCCATGCCAATGTCACCGAGAAAGGCGAATTCCGTGCCGCCTGCACAGAGCACGGGATCATCTTCGTCGCGCCGGACACGTCTCCGCGCGGCGAGGATGTTCCCGACGATTCGGCAGGCGCCTATGATTTCGGTCTTGGCGCGGGCTTTTACGTCAATGCGATGCAGGCGCCGTTCGCGCGGCATTATCATATGCGGGATTATATCGAGCGGGAGTTGCCAGCGCTGATCGCTGAAAATTTCCCGGTCGATATGGCGCGACAGGGCATTACCGGCCATTCGATGGGCGGGCATGGCGCGCTGACCATATCCTTGCGCAATCCCGGTCGTTTCAGATCGACCTCGGCCTTTTCGCCGATCGTCTCGCCGATGTATTGCCCATGGGGTGAGAAGGCGCTGGGCGGGTATCTGGGCGAGGACCGGGCGGCTTGGGCCGAGTATGACTCCTGCGCGCTGATAGACGGCGGCGCGCGCCTGCCCGACCTGCTGGTCGACCAAGGCGATGCCGATAATTTCCTCGTTGAACAGCTCAAGACGCATCTGCTTGTCGAAGCCTGCGAGCGCGCCGGGCAACCCGCCACCATCCGCATGCAGCCCGGCTATGACCACAGCTACTATTTCATCTCCACCTTCATGGCTGACCATATCGCATGGCATGCGGCGCGGCTCTGAAGCGCCAGAACGGCTTAATCTTATCCAGCCATTCCCAAATCCGGGCGCGTCGGGTGCTCGCAATTCATAACCGCCATTCTCCCGCTTGCGCTTGGGGCGCACCGGATTATGATCGCGCCCTCGCATCCGGGGGAGAGACAGCAGGATGATTTGGCAGGCGCCCGTGCTGGTGATGGCTTTGGGCTATCTTCTCGGCTCCATTCCGTTCGGTATCCTTCTTACGCGCCTCGCCGGGGCGGGAGACCTCAGGCAGATCGGCTCTGGCAATATCGGCGCGACCAATGTCTTGCGCACGGGCCGCAAGGGGCTGGCGGCGGCGACCCTGCTGCTCGATCTCGGCAAGGGCGCGGCGGCGGTGGCGCTGGGCAATGCGCTGGTCAATTCCGATCCGCTGGTGAACGGCGGCGCGATGGCGGGCGTCATGGCGTTCATCGGCCATTGCTATCCGGTGTGGCTGCGCTTTGCGGGGGGCAAGGGCGTCGCGACCATGATGGGCGTGGTGACGGCGCTGGCATGGCAATTGGGTCTGGTGTTCGCGATCATGTGGATCGGCATGCTGGCGATCACTCGAATTTCCTCCGCGGGAGGGATCAGCGCGGCGCTCTCTGCGCCGATTGCCTGTCTCGCGACCGGGCGGCTCGATCTGTTCGCGCCCTGCGCCGCGATGGCGCTCATCGTGCTGTGGCGGCACCGCGCCAACATATCGCGGCTGATGAACGGCGAGGAGCCTCGCATCGGCGCTTCGAAAAGCTGAAACGGGCATAGCGCCTTGGATCAGGAGCGTTTCGACAGCATAAGGCTCGCGCGCAGCCCGCGGATCGGGCCAGTCACCTTCCGCCAGCTCGTGGCCCGCTTCGGCAGAGCGAGCGAGGCAATTCGCGCGCTACCCGACATGGCGCGGCGCGGCGGCGGGCGTGCGGCGGAGCTTGCGCCGGAGCGGGACATCGCGGAAGAGATCGATCGGGTGCGAACGCTCGGCGCGCACTGGCTGATATGGGGCGATGCGGACTATCCGGCGCTGCTCGCTGAAACAGGCGATGCCCCGCCCGTGTTCATTTATGCCGGAGACATCGCGCTGGCGAGCGGTATATGCGTCGCCATGGTCGGCGCGCGCAATGCGTCCGCTGCCGCCCGCCGTTTCGCGCGCGGATTGGCGCAGGAGCTGGCGGGGGAGGGGCTGGTTATCGTTTCCGGGCTGGCGCGCGGCATAGACACCGCCGCGCATATGGGCGCGGGCAACGCCACCGTCGGCGTTATCGCCAGCGGCATCGACGTCGCCTATCCCCCCGAAAACGCAGCACTCCAGGAGCAGATAGCCAGCCACGCCCTGCTCCTCGCCGAACGCTCGCCGGGAACCGTGCCCAGGGCGCAGCATTTCCCCAGCCGCAACCGGATCATCGCGGGGCTGGCTCAGGCAACCATCGTCGTGGAAGCCGCGCCGCAGTCCGGCTCGCTCATCACCGCACGGCTTGCGGGGGAATATGGGCGCGAGGTGCTGGCCGTGCCGGGTTCGCCGATCGATCCGAGGGCGCGGGGTTGCAACCAGCTCATCCGCGAGGGCGCGACGCTTGTTCAGTCCGTTGCCGACGTGATCGAGGCGATTGGCCATATCGACCCGCATGTGGTCCGCTCTCCGCCAGCCTCATGGGAAGCCGCGCAGGTGGCGATGGATGTCGGCGACGGCGAGCTTGCGGCGGTTCATGCGTTGCTTGGCCCGGTCGCGGTGCCCGTCGATGAACTTGTCCGCCAGACCGGGTTCGACCCCGCATCCGTTCAGGGCGCACTGCTGGAACTGGAGCTGGCGGGGCGGCTAGAGCGGCATGCTGGAGGACGCGTCGCCTTGATTTGAACAGAACGGCGCTTGACGCGCGCCCCTTTCCTCCTACACCCTCGCGCGCATACGCGTAACAGCTCAAGAGAAAACCGTCCTCCATGCAACTTGTCATCGTCGAATCTCCCGCCAAGGCCAAGACCATCGAGAAATATCTGGGCGGCGATTATCATGTGCTCGCCTCCTATGGCCATGTGCGCGATCTGCCGCCCAGGGACGGCTCGGTGAACCCGGATGACGGCTTTGCCATGAGCTGGGAGAATTATGGCGACAAGGGACGCCAGCTCAAGGCGATCACCGATGAGGCGAAGAAAGCCAGCCGGCTTATCCTCGCGACCGACCCGGATCGCGAGGGCGAGGCGATAAGCTGGCATGTGCTCGAAGTGCTGAAAGCCAAGAAGGCGCTGCCTGCTGCCGTGGAGCGAGTGACCTTCAACGCCATCACCAAGGCGGCGGTGACCGAGGCGATGGGCAAGCCGCGCGAGCTCGATCATGACCTGATCGATGCCTATCGCGCCCGCCGCGCGCTCGATTATCTGGTGGGATTCACCCTCTCGCCGGTGCTGTGGCGCAAGCTGCCCGGTGCGAAATCGGCGGGGCGGGTTCAGTCGGTCGCGTTGCGTCTCGTCGTTGAGCGGGAACGCGAAATCGAGAGCTTCACGCCCCAGGAATATTGGTCCGTCGCCGCCGAGATGGAGCATGACGGGCGCAGCTTTGTCGCTCGGCTCGTCAAATGGCGCGGTGAGAAGATCGAGCGCCTGACCATCGGCAAGGAGGGCGATGCGCTTGCCGCCAAGGCCGATGTGGAAGGCGCGCGCTTCACGGTCGAGAGCGTCGAGACCAAGCCGCTCACCCGCAACCCGCCTCCGCCTTTCACGACATCGACCTTGCAACAGGAGGCCGCGCGCAAGCTCGGTTTCTCCGCCAGCCACACGATGCGGATCGCGCAGCAGCTTTATGAGGACGGCGCGATCACCTATATGCGGACCGACGGCGTGCAGATGGACGGCAGCGCCATCTCGGCCGCGCGCAAGGCGATCACCGATCGCTACGCGGCCAATTATGTCCCCGACAAGCCGCGGATGTACCAGACCAAGGCGAAGAACGCGCAGGAAGCCCACGAGGCGATCCGGCCGACCGATTTCTCGAAGGACCGCGCGGGATCGGGCGACCACGCCCGGCTCTATGAGCTGATC
>CAYOZY010000122.1:0-5303 GCA_964408525.1 uncultured Sphingobium sp.
GGTCGGCAGCGGCGACCGGTCGGAGCGCATCCGCACATACAACTTCCCGCAAGGTCGCGTGACCGACCACCGCATCAACCTGACGCTGCACCGCCTGCCCGAAATCCTCGAAGGGCCGGGGCTGGAGGAAGTTATCTCCGCGCTGATCGCCGAGGACGAAGCCGCGCGGCTCGCGCAACTGGATCAAGTGGGGTGAAGGCAGCCGATGCGCTGCGCGCGGCGGCGGCGAGGCTCGTTGCGGTCAGCGATACGCCGAGGCTCGATGCCGAGCTGTTAATGGCGCATGCGGCGGGGCTGAGCCGGGAGGAGTTGCTCCTGCGGTTGCGCAATCTTGAGGAGCCGATTGGATTTGCTGCACTCATCGATCGGCGTATGGCGCATGAACCGATCGCCCAAATCATCGGCACACGCGATTTCTGGACGCTGACGCTCGCCGTTACGCCCGATGTGCTCACCCCGCGTCCGGACAGCGAGACGCTGATTGAAGCAGCGATAGCGCATTTCGAGGGCGGGGAGGGGCCGCGTCGCATCCTCGACCTTGGCACAGGGTCCGGCGCGCTGCTGCTGGCGGCACTAAGCGAATGGCCTGAGGCGACCGGGCTGGGCATAGACATCAGTGCGGCGGCGCTTGCCGTGGCGCGTGGCAACGGCGTGCGCTGCGGTTTTGCAGGACGTGCCGAGTTTCGGATCGGCAATTGGTTCGAAGGCATGGACGAGCGATTCGATCTCGTTCTCGCCAACCCGCCCTATATCGCCGAAGGGACGTCGCTTTCCCGCGATGTCGCCGACTATGAACCGCATCTCGCACTCTTTGCCGGGGAGGATGGGTTGGATGCCTATCGCGCCATGGCGCCAGCGCTGGGGGCAGTGCTGGCCCCGCGCGGGCTTGCCCTGTTCGAAATCGGCTTCGACCAGCGGGAAAGTGCGGCCCGACTGTTTGCAGAGGCAGGTTTCGCCGTCCATGTCCGGCCCGATCTGGCGGGGCACGCCAGATGTCTCAACGTGACACATCGGTCCTGAATTTTGTCATCGGGTTCTCCCGCGCGGATTTTTCTTGGTTTCTTAACGCAGACCGTCTAACAGGAGGGTACACATCGCCCGATGGTCATATGATCCGGGCATGTCGGCTCCCATAGTTCGTCGGACGTTGCAAAGGGACGTCTGGTGCATGAATGGAGGTCCGGGCGGAGGGTCGCCCGAACCCGCGCGGTGTTTACTGTCCGCCGGACCAGTGCGTTAAGGATGGCATTGAAAGCAAGGATCCACAATTGATCAACAATCGTCAGGCCGGCCGCCGAAATCGTGGCCGGAATAACGGCCGCCCGAACGGTGGCAACCGGGGTGGCGACAACGGCAACCGGATCGACAATCGCGCGCGGGGCAATGCGCCCCAGTTGCTCGAAAAATATCGCAATATGGCGCGCGATGCGCAGCTCGCGGGCGATCGCGTCAACACCGAATATTATCTGCAATTCGCGGATCATTATTTCCGCGTGATCGCCGATAATCGCGCGCGGCAGGAAGAGCAGCAGGCCCGTTTCCGCCGCAACGACGAGCCGCTTTACGACGATGGCGACCAGAGCGACGGCAATTTCGACGATGTCGGCGGAAATGGCAATGGCAGCGGCTATGGCGAGGCCGAGGCAATGGAACGTCCTCGGCGGGACATGCGTCGCGATGTGTCGGGAGATCGGCACTATGAAGCGCCGAAGGCATCTGCCGACGATGCGGACGAAGCCGGTGGCGGCGAGGATGGCGATCGCGAACCGAGCCAGCCTGCTCGCGGCAGGAGAGGCCGTCCGCCGCGCAAAGTAGAGGTGCCGATGGCCAATGAAGAACCCGGCTTCGACGCCGCTGTCCTGCCGCCCGCTATCGCGCGCGCTGACAATGACAGCGACGATGGCAATGGGGATGTGGCCGAAGCGCCCGCTCCGCGCCGCCGGGGGCGCCCGCGCCGCGCCGCAGCCGAGGCGGCGGAATAAGGTCGGGGCGTTTCTTCGTTCATCTCTCGATCATCTCGCTTCGGCGATGAAGAGGGCGGCGCAGCAATGCGTCGCCTTTTTCGATTGCGCGGTGTTGGCGTTGTGCCAGAGTGCGCGCGACAGAATGACAGGAGGAAGCCGATGGCGTTGCGATTCCCGACCACTGGCCTGATGACGTTGGCGCTGTTGGTGGGGGCGGCGCCATTGATGGCGCAGGACAGCGCCAATCCGGTGGCGCCAAGCGCGCAGGGCGATGTTTCCGTGACCATCTATAACAATAATCTCGCGCTGGTGCAGGATGTGCGTCAGCTCGACATCGCCAGGGGTATCAGCCGGATCGAGTTTCCCGATGTTTCGGCGCAGATCCGGCCGGAAACGCTCTCTTTCGCGGCCGCAGGCGCGGGGATCATCGAGCAGAATTTCGACTATGACCTGCTCAGCCCTGACAAGCTGATGGAAAAGGCGGTGGGCCAGGTGGTTACGATCGTGCGCACCAATCCCGCGACCGGCGCGGAAACGCGCGAACAGGCGAAGGTGCTCGCGGTCAATGGCGGCGTCGTGCTCCAGATCGGGAGCCGCATCGAGGTGCTGCGCGACGATGGCCTGCCGGTGCGCGTGATCTTCGACAAGGTGCCGCCCAATCTGCGCGCCAAGCCGACGCTTTCGGTGCGCGTGGACAGCGACCGGGCGGGTGTGCGCCCCGCCTCGATCCGCTATCTGACGCCGGGGCTGGGCTGGAGTGCGGATTATGTCGCGTTGTTCGATAGCAAGGCGGGCAAGATCGACGTGCAGGGATGGGTGACGCTCACCAACAACAGCGGCACGACCTACACCAACGCGAATACGCTGCTGGTCGCGGGCAGCGTAAATCAGGGCGGCGGCGGGAGTTATCCGCGCTATGCCCCCTATGCTCCGCGCGGCGGGCTGGTGAAGGCGGGCACCGAAACGGCGAATCGCGAGCGGCTCGGCGATTTCTACCTCTACCCCATATCCGGGCGCACCACGATCGCCTCGGCGCAGACCAAGCAGGTGAGCTTCCTCGATGTGCAGGGCGTGCCCGCCAAGGCGACATGGGAATATGTGAACGGCTGGCTATCGGGCAGCGACGAGCCGCAGAGCGCGAACAGCGTGGTCAAGTTCTCGACCTCGAAATCGGGCGGGCTGGGCGATGCGCTGCCTGCCGGAACCGTGCGCTTTTACATGAAGGATGCGAGCGGTGCACCGCAGTTCATCGGCGAGAACAACGTGGGCCATACGCCGATGGGCAGCGAGCTGGCGCTGGCGACGGGGCAGGCGTTCGACGTCAAGGTGAAGAGCACGGTCGAGACGCGGCAGAGGCTCTCCGACCGCAAATGGCGCACGACGATGCGCTATGAGCTGACCAATGCCAAGCCCGACGCGATTACTGTCGATCTGGTGCAGCAGGGGCTGGACTGGTTCTGGGACGATACCCGCATCGTCTCCGAATCCATGAAGAGCGAGCGGCGCGATGCGAACTCGGCGCAGTGGCATGTGCCGGTGCCCGCCAATGGCAGCACGACGGTGACCGCCACCTTCGAAACGCGCTTCTGACCGACGCTTCGATGCGCGGCCTGATCGCACTCCTGCTGATGCTGTTGCCTGCTCCGGCGCTGGCCGAAGCGGTGGTGGTGTCGCAGGCGCCGGTCTCGACCTCCGTCACGGTCTATCGCGACGCGAGCCGGTCGGGCGGCACGTTCAATCTCGACTGGCTTCAGGGTTATGCGCTGATTTCGGAAAAGCGGCGGATCATCCTGCCCGCGGGCGCGGCGACGGTGCGGTTCGAGGGCGTGGCCGACGGGATGATCGCGGTGAGCGCGGTGGTCTCCGGCCTGCCCGGCGGCGTGGATGAGAAGAACCGCGACGCAAGGCTGTTGTCGCCCGCCTCATTGCTGGATGGCACGCTGGGCAATCGCGTGCATATCCGCCGCACCAATCCGGCAACCGGCAAGGTGAGCGAGACGGACGCGATCATCCGATCCGGCGCGGATGGCGCGGTGGTGCTGCAAACGGCGCAAGGGGTAGAGGCGCTGCGCTGCTCCGGCCTGCCGGAAACGCTGGTTTACGATGCAGTGCCCGATGGCCTGTCCGCTAGGCCGACCTTCTCGGTGCAAACCAACAGCCCACGCGCCACGACCGCCGAGGTGACGCTCACCTATCTCGCCACCGGCTTCGACTGGAGCGCGAGCTATGTCGCGAAAATCGCGGAGGACGGCAAGACGCTCGACCTGTTCGCATGGCTGACGGTGGCGAACGGCAATGGCGCGACCTATGAGCAGACGCAGTTGCTCGCCGTGGCGGGCAGCCCCAATCGCAATAGTGACTTTCGGGCTTTGGCAGGGGACTATGAATCGCCACAGCTCAATCTGAAATGCTGGCCGATGGACAGCACCAGCACCTATCCGGCGTGGGGTCTGCCGGTTCCACCTCCGGCACCGGCCCCAATGATGATGGAAGCCATGGCGGTCGACGATATCATCGTCACTGCGATGAAGCGATCGGAGTCGCTCATGGCCGCGCCCGTCGCGGTCACGGCCCAGCAGGAGGAGCTGGGCGATCTCAAGCTCTATCGCGTGCCCGTCGCTGTCGATGTTGTGCCCAATGGGCAGAAGCAGGTCGCGCTGCTTGAAAAGAAATCGGTGCCGTTCAAACGAATCTATTCCGCGATGATATCGCCATGGGGATATGGGGATGAAGGATCGCTCGGCATAGTTCTGCGCCTGAAGAATGAGAAGGCCCAGGGCATGGGTGTGCCGTTGCCACAGGGCGGTGTCGTCGTGACCCAGGAACAGGGTAGCGAAGAGATGTTGCTTGCGGACAGCAGCATGGCGGACAAGGCGGTGGGCGAACGGGTGGAGATCAATGCCGGGGAGAGCGATCAGCTACGCTATGCCCTGAAAACTCTGTCTGCCGATGAAAATGGGCGGCAGCTACGCGTCACTCTCACTAATGCGCTGGATTTCGATGCGCCGGTCGAGCTGCGTGTGCCGCGTTACGGCAATTATCGCCTGAGATCATCGCAGAAGGCGGAATCCGATGGCGATGAAAGCATCATTTCTGTCATCGTTCCTGCCAATAGCGAGCGCCAGATCACTTTGACTTTCACTCCCCGCTAAGGCTCAGCCTTCCGGCAACGGCCTTGGCCGGTGATTCTCATCCAGCGCGACGAAGGTGAACAGCCCGCTGGTGACGGGCACGTCCGTCTTGCCCATGTCGCGTGTTGCGATGACATCGAGCCGTATGGCCACGGACGTCCGTCCGCGTTTTTCAACCGTCGCATATATCGAGATCAGGTCCGACAGC
>CAYOZY010000122.1:5313-8592 GCA_964408525.1 uncultured Sphingobium sp.
GATGGGCTGAATGAATTTCATGGCTTCGATCGCCACGGTGGCGACGGGCCCTTGCGCCTCGCGCGCGGCCATGATGCCGCCTGCAATATCCATCTGGCTCAGCACCCAGCCGCCGAAGATGTGACCGTTGGTGTTGATGTCGCGCGGCTGCGGTATGGTGCGCAAAATAGGCTCGCCTCTAGTCGTCGTCATATCCGGCTTCTTTCTTCAGGTAATCTTCGATCTGTTCGTCATGCCCCGTGCCGCTCGAAAGGAACAGCAGCGACATCAGCGCCGTGCCCAGCATGAAGGTGAACCAGACGCCAGCGCTGGTCGCAACGATCATGTGGATGTGCATCGGGGTTCCCTGCCAATAGAGAAAGGCAAGGACCAGCCCGGCGCAGACCGCGCCCCAGAACGCCATCCATTTCATCAGCCGCCGGAATCGTGTCCAGGCCACTGCGGAAATTTCCGGGTCATCGAGAGCGGATTTGCGCGTCATCTCTTCCCTTTGGCGCAGGAACGTGGGATCATCAAGGCTCGGCGCAGACCGATGCAGCAACAGGAGGGAAAAATGACGATAGCGGCCATTTTGCAAGGCAAGGGTAGTGAAGTGATTCAGCTTGGCCCGGATGTGAGCTTGCAGCAGGCCGTGGCGTTGCTGGTTGAGCGGCGCATCGGCTGCGTCCCGGTGGTCTCCGGCGGCAAGGTGGTCGGCATATTTTCCGAGCGCGATGTCGTGCGCGCCGTGGGCGAGGGCGGAGCCGAGGTGCTCTCCCAGCCGGTGAGCAGCGTGATGACCAGCCCGGCGGTGACGATCGAACCGAGCATGGCGGTGATGACCGCGCTTTCGCTGATGACACGACGCCGCATTCGCCATCTTCCCGTGCTGGATAAGGATGCGATCGTCGGTTTCGTGTCGATCGGCGATCTCGTCAAATATCGCATCGACAGGATCGAGGCGGAAGCCGCCGCGATGCGCGATTATATTCAGAACGCCTGATTTCAGGCGGGCGTCGCGGCCGGTGGAGGCGATTGCCGCCGCACGAGCAGGGCAATCAGGTCGGCGATGACAGGGCGGGCGAACAACAGGAGCAGGATCGCGAAGCTGACCCCGCCCGTCGCAACCAGCAGCGCAAGGCGCATGAACGGCGCAATCTGCCCCGGCAGAACATGGTCGCACAGCATCACGATTGCCGCCATCGCCGCGGAACATCCCGCGCCCGGAGCGATGGCAGGCACAAGGTCGCGCGCGCGCAGGCCCAGTGGCCGCCCCGCGATATGGATCGTCGCAAGGGTGAAAAGCGGATAGACGAGCAGCCACGCCCAGGCCAGGCCAATGGCGCCATATCCTATGCCGACAAGGAAAGAAGCGGGCATCATGATCGCGCCGATAGCGGAGATGGCGGTGTTGAGGCCGGGACGCCCCAGCGCATTGCACAGCGGTGGAAACATGACCTGCACCGTCATGAACGGCATGGCGAGCGCCAGCAGCGTCACGAACGGCGCCATTGCCCGCCATTTTTCTCCGAACAGCGTGAGTACCAGCGGTTCGGCGCTCACCGCCATGCCCATGTAAAGGGGGCAGGCGACCAGCATCAGCAGCCGCAGCGCGCGACAGAACGACCAGCGGATCGCGGAAAGATCGGACTGCAACCGGGCATAGGCGGGGAAAGCGACATCGTTGAGCGGGGGAATGAACTTGCTGACGAATATCTGGGTGAGAAACAGCGCTTCTGCATATAGTCCCAACTCATGCGGATCGAGCATGCGCCCGCCGATGAAGATGTCGGCCTGACTCTGTACGAGCCAGAGAAGCTGGCTGCCCAACATCGCCGCGCCGAACAGGATCATCCCGCCGGTGCCGCGAAAATCGAAACTGGGAACGGGTATGAAGCCCGTGGCAATCACATAGCCCAGCCCGCGCACCCAGAAGAGCGCGATCGGCGCCCATACCAGCGTCCATACGCCCCAGCCCGACAGGGCGCCATATAGTGCCACGCTCGCCGCTACCGCCGACGCGACGAGGCTGACAATGGCGGGTCGACGGAAATCAAGGCTGCGACCCATCAACACTTCGGGAATGGAAATGAACGGCGTGGCGAGATAGATCAGCGCCTGAACCTTGAGCATGGTCGCGACCATCGGCTGGCCATAATAGTTTGCGGCGAACGGCGCGATGCCGAGCTGGATAAGGGCAAGCGCGCCATTGAGCAGTAGCATGATACCGAAAGCCTGACGCAATTTGTGGGTGTCGAGCGTTTCGCTCTGCACCAGTGCGCTGACAAGGCCATAGCCGTTCATGAACTGCATGAAGGACAGAATCACCTGAGTCATCGCGAACAGGCCGTAGTCACTGGGCTGAAGCAGGCGGATTACCAGCAGAGTCGAGGCCCAGCTTATGGCCTGCGCCACGATCTGGCTGCCGGATCGCCAGAAAATGGCGCTCCTTACCCGGCCGGAAAAGCCGCCATCGCTTGTATCGGCATCCTGCATATCAGTGTTTTCTCTGCCAGAACGTGAGGGTTTCTGCGGGTTTCGGACTGTGTGGAGCATACATAGACGGGGATTACGAAAATTTCCGCAACAAAACTGCAAAAAGTGTTTGACGGAATCGGGAGGCCTCCATATATGCCCTCTCACCGCAGCGGTGATGACCTTCGGTTCTCGCCGCGAACGGTCGCCAACATAGTCGGACACCTTGTCCCCCGGTAGCAAAAATCGGGGCACCATGGTTGTCCGCTTCTCATGTTGGATGGCTCTTTGACATTGTCAGTTTGATGAAGGGACATGTGGGCGGCGGCCCCGGGTCCGAAGGCTTCAAGGCTTCGGGTGCTCGGTAAATACAAGCCGTTCCTATATGTCCTCTTACATATCCACAGTAATATGTATTTGTGCAGGAACGGCTCCTTGAAATGGCAGCCTTCGACATGGACTATTCCTCCGTGCCGTTGGTTGAACATCAAACTTGAGAGTTTGATCCTGGCTCAGAACGAACGCTGGCGGCATGCCTAACACATGCAAGTCGAACGAAGGCTTCGGCCTTAGTGGCGCACGGGTGCGTAACGCGTGGGAATCTGCCCTTGGGTTCGGGATAACAGTTAGAAATGACTGCTAATACCGAATGATGACGTAAGTCCAAAGATTTATCGCCCAAGGATGAGCCCGCGTAGGATTAGCTAGTTGGTGAGGTAAAAGCTCACCAAGGCGACGATCCTTAGCTGGTCTGAGAGGATGATCAGCCACACTGGGACTGAGACACGGCCCAGACTCCTACGGGAGGCAGCAGTAGGGAATCTT
>CAYOZY010000123.1:0-8577 GCA_964408525.1 uncultured Sphingobium sp.
GAAGGTGGAGCACACCCTTGAGCTGGCGCGTCGCCGCTTGTCCGTCCAGCGCACCACGGGTGTGAACGAGCAGGCTGCGCGCGAGATCATAATTCCCGGCGCGCGCGGCGATAACTGCCTGTATGAAATAGGCGCGAGGCAGACCGGGCGCGAGCGAGAGTGCATGGCGGGTAAGCACCAGCGCCTTCGAAGCCCGCCCCATATCCGCGAGCGTCGCGGCATGTTCGACCAGCGCCGGGACATAATCCTTGTTGCGCTTCAGCACCTCATCAAACGCTGCGGCAGACGCGACAGGCCCATATTGCTCGCGCATCATGAGTGCGCGCAAAGTCAGCGCATCGACGCTGCCGGGGGCGAGCGCAACTGCCCGGCCGGTTGCGTCAATCGCGGCCGCCATATCTCCGGTCGCGATACGAAACCGGCCAATATCTGCCCAGAGGGCGCTATCCCTGGGGGCAATGGCCAGCGCCCGGGCAAAGGCTTGCCACGCCTCGCCATATTTCTCCTGAGCCTGAAGCGCCTGCGCCTCGATCCGGGTTAGGAACAGCGCCTCTTTCGGGTCAGCATCCGGGGCGCGGGCCTCTTTCACGGCATCCTCAGGCCGCCCCGTCAACAGCGCCGCATTGGCCCGCAAGTGACGCATCTTGCCGAGTGGCGCGCCCAGCGCCTGCGCCCGATCCAGCTCGCCCTGCGCCGCGATTGCATTGCCCAGCATCAGCAGCGCGCGCGCCTGCGCCACACGGGCTTCGGCCAGCGCCGGATCGGCTTTTATCGCGTTCATCAACTCGACACGCGCGGTGCGCGGATCGTCCTTTTCGAGCGCAGTCAGGCCACGCTGCAAGGCCGCGCGGGCATCGCCCTGCGCACCCGCATGCACGTCGGGAGCCGGTGCCGAAAGCGACAGCGCGACGCACAGGCAGAAAGCGATCGTCCTACGTCTGAATGTCATAGCTCTTGAGCAGATCGTAAAGCGTCGGGCGGCTGATTCCGAGCACTTTGGCGGCGCCCGATATATTACCTTCGGTGCGGGCGATTGCCCGACGGATCGCGGCGCGGTCCGCCGCTTCGCGCACAGCCTTGAGGTTGAGGATATTGTCCTCATTCGCTTCCGGCGCGGCGAGATCGAGGTCGGTCGCGGTTACATATTTGCCATCGGCCATGATGACCGCGCGTTTCACCCGGTTTTCCAGCTCGCGCACATTGCCGGGCCAGCTCCAGCCATCGAGCGCGGCCAGCGCGTCGGCTGCGTAGCCGGAAACCGGGCGTTTCATCTGAACCGCGTGATGCTGAAGGAAATGGCGGGCAAGCAGCACTGCATCGCCGGGGCGTTCGGCCAGCGAGGGGATGCGCACGACGATTTCGGCGAGGCGATAATAAAGATCTTCGCGGAAGCGACCATCGGCGATCATCGCGTCGAGATTCTGATGCGTGGCGCAAACGATGCGGGTGTCGACCGCTATCGGCTGGCGCCCGCCGATGCGCTCGATTACGCGCTCTTGAAGGAAACGGAGCAGCTTGACCTGAAGCGGCAGGGGAATATCGCCGACTTCGTCGAGAAACAGGGTTCCGCCCTGCGCCAGCTCGATCTTTCCGGGAGTGGTTTTGACCGCGCCGGTAAACGCGCCCTTTTCATGGCCGAAAAGCTCCGATTCCAGGAGAGTTTCGGGGATTGCCGCGCAGTTGATGGCGATGAAGGCCTTGTCCCGCCTTGGGCTGGCGTCATGAAGCCCATGGGCCAGCAACTCCTTGCCGGTTCCGCTCGCGCCCAGCAGCATCACCGAAACGTCAGCGGCGGCGACGCGCTCGATAGTGCGCGCCACCTTGAGCATCTCCGGCGCGGCAGTGACGATCTGACCCAGCACCGGATCGTCGCCGTTCACGCGCTCGGCAAGGCGGGCATTTTCCCGTTCCAGCGCGTGGACATGAAAGGCGCGCTTTACAATTAGCCCCAGCGTATCGATGTCCACCGGCTTCTGGTAGAAATCCCATGCGCCGCCCGCAATCGCGCGCAGGGCGCTTTCGCGCGCGCCATGACCTGAAGCGACAATGACTTTGGTATCGGGTTTCAGCGCGAGTATTTCGGCAAGCGTGGCGAAACCCTCGCTTGTGCCGTCCGGGTCAGGCGGCAGCCCGAGGTCGAGCGTCACGACATCGGGCTCTTCGGCACGGAGAACGTCAATCGCTTCCGCACGGCTTGCGGCACAGACGATCTCATACTCCTCATAGGCCCAGCGCAATTGCCGTTGCAGGCCGAGATCGTCCTCGACGATCATCAGCTTGGGGCGGGATAGCTCGGTCATGCGGCCCTCTCCTCATCTGCCGGTCCGCCAGCGACATCGCAGACAGGATTATCCAGCGGCAGGCGCAGCAGGAACCGGCTTCCCCTGCCCTCCTCGCTCTCGACCGCCAGGCTCCCGCCCAACGATCGGGCAATAGCGCGCGCCTCATAGGCGCCGATGCCGAAGCCCCCCTGTTTGGTCGAAGCAAAGGGACGGAAAAGCTCATCGCGAATAAATTCGAGGTTCATGCCGCAACCATGATCGATCACCGCGATATGCGCCTCGCCCCCGGCCCGCTCGATGCGAACGACAACCGGCGCGCCGCTCCCCTCGCTCGCCTCTATCGCATTTTGCACCAGATGGCCGACGATCTGTTCGATTCGGCTCCTGTCGGCTGTCACCGCCAGCGACAAATCACCCTCGACCAACAGCGGATGCCTCCCGCCCCGGCGCGCGACAACGGCGTTTACGGCATCGCCCAATGCAAACAGCGCCGCTTCCGGCTCGCTGCTGCTGCTGCTGTGCTGGGAAAGGCGCACAAGTAGGGTGTTCATCCGCTCGGCGCAATCCTTCAGCGTCAGGATCATGTCCGCGCGAAATTCGGGGTTTTCCGCATGCCGCTCGGCATTGCGGGCGACAAGGCCGATCTGGCTGACGAGATTCTTGATGTCGTGCATGATGAAGGCGAAACGGCGGTTGAACTCATCGAAGCGCTGCGCCTCGGCCAGTGCCTGTTGCCCGCGGGCCTCGGCCATATAGCTCGCGACCTGCCTTCCCGCCGCGCGGAGCATGTCGAAATCTTCCCAGTCGAGCGGACGCATCAGCGGCGGGCGGGAAAGCAGTACCGCGCCGACAAGCTCGTCGAAATGCACCAGCGGCACCAGCGCCCATGCCGACGGATCGCGCTTCAGGGCTTCGGGCACCGTCGGATCATCCGACGCTCGGGCGGCGGCGATATCGATCACCCATGCGCGATGGCGCATGCGTTCCAATATCGTCGTATCGAAAGACAGCGCGGGCAACGGCTCGCCCTTCCAGTTCCACGCGCTATGCCAAAGCAGGCGGCCCTGTTCATCGGGCGTCAGAAGAGCGCCGCCGGAGGATTCGGTGATGTCGGCCATCGCCTTGATGAACCGCCTGTGCAGCGGACCGTCCTTGCCCCCGGCTGAATTCTCACTCCTGCCGATCGTATCGACAAACCTCATCCATTGTTCGCGATAGTCATAGCGATGGCGGAACAGATGTTTTACGGCCAACGCCTTCAGTTGCGCATGGAATCGCGTCGCGGGCAGGACGAGTAATGATCCCACCACCAGCATGAACAGGCCGCCCGTTGCAAACGCCCGCAACAGCGGAGTGCTGATATACTCCAGCGCCAGCAGGGCCGGAACCAGCAATATGATCGCCGTCAAACCTGTAGCGGCCCCAAGCCCGCGCCATGCGAGCGCGCGTGAAGGCATGACGACGGCGTTGCCGCCCGTTCGCATCACCAGCGCGATCACCGGCGCGAGCGAGCCCACGACACAACCGCGCAGCGCGAACAGCAGACTGACCATACCTCCCTCGCCTGCAAGCGCTGAGGCATAAAGAACGAGATCGTAGCTCCACATAGCCGCCAAAGCGGTGGCAACCGGAGCAACGACCGTTCTGGTCTGCGCGTCGCTGGCGCTGAATACCCGTTCGATAAGGAACAACGCACCTATCGCCCAGAGCAGGCGCAATATCACCGCGCTTTCGGCAAGCGCGGCCAGCTCCGCGCCGCCAGACACACTCAGGCTGGCCAGAATATCGAGTCCACATTGCGCGACGAGCAACAGCACCAGCACGACATAAAGGGGTAACGCGCCGTTGATATGGCGGGCGCCCGGAGCGCCGAACTGCCTCGGAAAAAGATAGAGGCACACCAGCCAGCCGCAATTGCGCAGGCTTTCGGCTACGCCCGTTTCAAGCTGATGAACGCCGGAAAAGGCAATGGAAAGTGACCAGATGCAGGTAAGCGACAATGCCGCCACCAGCAACTTGCCGACCATCTGCGTTGCGAACCGCCGGCTGACCCAGATCGTCAGGCCCGCGAACAGGCCGGCACATATTATATGCCCCCAGTCCCCCAGAAATTGCAGCGTCCCGCCCATCGCTCAGCGCGCACCGTCTGACCAGAGGATGACGCGCACTGTCTGGATCAGGATCAGAAGATCGAGAAACGGCGTATAGTTCTTGGCGTAATAGAGATCATATTCGAGCTTGTGGCGGGCATCCTCGATCGAAGCACCATAGGGATAGTTTATCTGCGCCCAGCCGGTGATCCCCGGCTTCACCATATGCCGCTCGGCATAATAGCGCAGCTCCTTCTCCAGCTCCTTGATGAACTGGCGGCGTTCCGGGCGCGGGCCGACAAAGCTCATATCGCCCTTTAGCACCACCCAGCATTGCGGCAGTTCATCAATGCGCAGCTTGCGCAACCAATAGCCCAGCCGGGTGATGCGCGGGTCGTCCTTTTCGGCCCATACGGCCTGCCCGTCCACTTCGGCATCGGTTCGCATCGTGCGCAGCTTGAGGATCCAGAACTCCTCGCCATAGAGGCCGACGCGCTGTTGCCGATAAAAGGCCGGTCCCTTGCTGTCGAGCTTTACAGCAAGGGCGGCAAGCAGGATAACCGGCCCGGTGAGCAGCAGCAATATCAGGCTGACGACGATATCGAACAGCCGCTTGGCCATGCTCGAAATGCGTCGGCCGGAAGAAAAGCCGTCCGAAAAGATCAGCCAGCTCGGATTGACGCTGTCGAGATCGACACGCCCCGTCTCGCGCTCGATAAAGGTCGAGAAGTCGTTGACATGAACGCCGGTGGTCTTGATCCGCAACAAATCGGACATCGGAATGGAGTTGCGGCGCTCCTCCAGCGCCAGCACGACCTCGCTCGCGCCAAGGCGCACGACGAAATCGGCAAGATTATAGATCGCCTTGCGATTAATCGCTTCGGGGATCGCATGCTCGCCATCCTTCATGCCGATATAGCCGACGACGAGAAAGCTCGAACCGCGTTGCTTCTCCAGCGCCCGGATGCGGTTCGCCCGGTTGCCTGCGCCCAGCACGATGAGGCGCCGCTTGAACACTTCGCCGCCAAACATCGCGCCCAAGAGCAGGCGCAACACTATGAGCGCTGCTGTGGCGATGCCCATCGCATACAGGCTGTTGGAGCGCCACAGGGTGATGTCGGGCGACAGGAAATACATGACCGACAGGAAGATCACGCCCAGCGACACCGCCACCAGCAGTCGCGCCAGGGAATGACGCAGCGATTGCAGCGCATCCGTGCCGTAAACGCCAACCGCGACCATCGAGACCTGCAACGCCCCCGCAAATGTCAGCAGCGGAACCGCGCGGTTGAGCACATAATCAACGTCCATGCCGATTTCATAGGCGCGGATAACCCATGCGGCCTCGGCCGACAGAACAAGCACGATGAAATCGAGCAAGCCGAGCAGCAACACCGCATAGGGCACATAATGCTTGAAAATCCGAACCATGCTCTCACGCCCAATCCCTGAAAAAGCTGGAGACTCGTCTGGCGAGTGTAAGCTTTTCCGACAGGAGTAACGCTATCGCGCCAAATCCCGAAGATTTGTTGAACATGACGGAAAATTTTACACTGATGAACTGGTCCTTGCATTTTCAATCGGCAACGAATTCGAAAGGCGAAAGCCCCCTTTCCCGCTCGTTGAAGCGCAACGTCCGTCCGCGCGGCGGCGCACTGCGCTGGGCGCAGGAAGGCCGGGTGCAGGAAACGCAACCCAGACCGATAGGCGCAGCCTCGCCACGATCGAGATCATAGCCGCGCGAATGCAGCAGGGGCCTGGCATATTCCGCCTTGACGCCCAGCGCGATTGCGAACACCGCCTGCCCTGCGCGCAGCGCGGCGCTATGCCCCTGCACGGTGCGGCTCAGGGTGAACCAGCGCTCGCCATCCTCCAGTTCGACCAGCTGCGGCAGGATTTCTCCGGGGCGCTCGAACGCGGCATGGATCGACCAGAGTGGGCAACGACTGTCTACCTCCACCATCGGCGCGGCGGAAGCGCCGGCATAGCGCTTGGAGGACTGTCCGGCCCGGTCGATGCGGATCATGAAGAAGGGCAGGCCGCGCGCGCCGACGCGTTGCAGCGTCGTCAAGCGATGGGCCACCTGCTCAAACCCCGCACCAAAACGGCGCTGCAGCAGCAGAGGATCGTAGCCGCTCGCCTCGCATGCGCGCAGGAAACGCGCATAGGGCATCATCACCGCCGCCGCGAAATAGCCCGTGAGATGACGCCTGAAAAGCCGCTCCGCATGACGATCAGCAAGCGCCGCCCCAGTTACCAGCGCATCGATCTCGGCGCGCGCTTCAAGATCCGCAAGCATATAGGCGGCGTGGAATGTGCGCGACGCGCCGTCGAGCATTTCGGAGAGCTGGAGCTGGCGCGCGTGGAGATCGAGCCTGCGCACATGATCGGGCATGACATCTGCGGGCAATATACGGATGGCGAGCTGGTGCCGCTGGAGCAAGCGCTCCGAAAGTCCGCCATAGAGATCACCCCTGCCAATGCGCACTTCATCCGCCAGCGCTTCGGCCTGGGCATCCAGATCGGGGAAATGATTGCGCCAGCGTTCTATCTCGCGCCGCACCATCATCACCGGCATCGCTTCCACCGTGAGCGCAGGACTTCCGCCACCTCCGCTCATCCGGTCGAAAGCGCGGGCAAACGCCTCCACACCGCCAGGCGCCGCCGCAAGCCACTCCTCCATCTCCGCCCGGTCCAGAGCAAGATCGGCGAACAACGGGTCGGCCAGCCTGCGCCTCAACCCTTCCACACCGCCGCCCGGCGCATCGCCGCCCAGCTTGCGCGGATCGAAATCGAACTGTTCGGCAAGGCGCAGCATCAGCGCGGCCGATAGCGGACGCTGGTTTTTTTCGATAAGATTGAGATAACTGGGAGAAATGCCCAGCGCATCGGCGAGTGCGACCTGGGTCAGCCCCGATGAGCGGCGCAAGCGCCGCACCGCATGCCCCGCAAGGATTTTTCGTTCAGCCATAGGTCAAACCTGCATAAAATTTGTAAATATTTTTACAAATTTACAACATTCACTACCCCATTCCCGACTGTTTTGCTAGTTTTTTTGACAAAATCCATGGCACGAATCTCTGTTGCACTGCATCATAGACGCATGGCCGCCCGATGGCCTTCCTATCATATTCATCTGCACCGAGGAGACGCTCATGTCCTATCAGGAAAACATCGCCAAGGCCGGACAGCTCATCAAGAGCTTCAACGGCACGTGGGACGGCATTGACGCCGAATCCGTCGCGCGCATGCAGCTTCAGAACCGTTTCAAGACTGGCATCGATATCGCGAAATATACCGCGAAGATCATGCGTGAGGACATGGCTGCCTACGATGCCGACCCTGCGAATTATACCCAGTCGCTCGGTTGCTGGCACGGGTTCATAGCGCAACAGAAGATGATTTCGATCAAGAAGCATTTCGGGTCCACAAAGCGCCGCTACCTCTACCTCTCCGGCTGGATGGTCGCCGCGCTGCGCAGCGATTTCGGCCCGCTGCCCGACCAGTCGATGCACGAAAAGACCAGCGTTCCTGCGCTGATCGAAGAGCTTTACACCTTCCTCAAGCAGGCCGACGCCCGCGAGCTGGGCATGATGTTCCGCGATCTGGACGCAGCGCGCGAGGCGGGCGATCAGGTAAAGGCGAAGCAGATCGAAACCGCGATCGACAATTACGAAACCCATGTCGTTCCCATCATTGCGGACATCGACGCCGGTTTCGGCAATGCCGAGGCGACCTACCTGCTCGCCAAGAAAATGATCGAAGCGGGCGCCTGCGCGCTACAGATCGAAAACCAGGTGTCCGATGAAAAGCAGTGCGGCCACCAGGACGGCAAGGTGACCGTGCCGCACGAAGACTTCCTCGCGAAGGTGCGCGCCTGCCGCTACGCCTTCCTGGAACTGGGCATCGAGGATGGCATCATCGTCACCCGCACGGACTCGCTGGGCGCCGGCCTCACCAAGCAGATCGCCTTCTCCAAGGAGCCGGGCGACATTGGCGACCAGTATAACAGCTTCCTCGATTGCGAGGAAATCGCCGACATTGCTCAGGCGAACGGCGATGTCATCATCAATCGCGAGGGCAAGCTGATGCGTCCAAAGCGCCTGCCCAGCAACCTCTTTCAGTTCCGCGAAGGAACCGGGGAGGACCGCTGCGTGCTCGATTGTATCACGTCGCTGCAGAACGGCGCCGATCTGCTGTGGATC
>CAYOZY010000124.1:0-8552 GCA_964408525.1 uncultured Sphingobium sp.
TAATTGCGTACAAGTAATAGCGAAGATGCCCCGAAGGCGACCGATATTGATATTCCGAACAGTGCCTTTTCCCATTGCGGCTGGCGGATTAGCTTCGCGAACCAGAGGCACACCGCCTCCAGCCCCATCGCGACAGCGAGGAAAACGAACTGGATGTCGACGAAGAAATAGCGCGGCCAGATGCGGAAGGAGAGCGCCATCAGCATCGCCAGCGCGATGGGAATCGAGAGCAGATAGATGGCGGAAAGCACTGGCGCGCGCCGCACCAGCGCTACCGCGCCCAGGACGATGACCAGCAGTGCGCCCGCCAACGCGACCGGCGCGAGCGGCCCCAGCGCGCCGAGGCTATAGCTGATTTCCTCAAGCATGCGCAGCGGGTTAACCCATTCGGCCATCTGCGAGGTTTCCTTGCCCTCCGACACCTTGTTCATCGATGAGAGGATCTGGTTGAATATTGGGGCGTGCAGCGCGAGCGTGATGACCCCGCCGAGCGCGAAACCATAGACCGGGCGAAACCCGCGCCAGTCCTTCAGCAGCATCGCCAGCGCGACCACGCCATGGGCGGCAAGGAAGAAACCGGCGGAGAGATGGGTATACATGCAGGCCGCAATGGTGACGCCATAGGCGGTCCAGATGCCCCATCCCGGCCGCGCCATGCCGCGGATGAACAACAGGGTCGCGAGACTGGTCAGGAACAGCAGCTCGGTATAGCCGCGCGCGTTCTGCGAGAACCAGACGTGGTGATAGGATATGGCGGAAAGAGCGACAGCGGTGAGTGCCACCTGCGCGGAAACGAAGGGTCTGGCCAATAGCCAGAGCACATAGAGGCTGCCGACCCCGAACAGCATCGCGGGCAGGCGAAACGCCCAGGCGCTCTCGCCGAACAGGCCGATCGAGAGCTTCGCCTCGATGCTGTAGAGCATATGGTTGTTGAGTGACGAGAAATCAGTGACGAGCGCGCCCCATGGCTCGCGCACGAAATGGGTGAGCGTCAATATCTCGTCATACCAGAGCTGCGCGTTGAGGCCATAGATTCGCAGGGCGAGGCCCAGCAGGACCAGCCCAGCGAGGATCGCATAATGCACGGGCCGCGTTTCGCTCATGCGCGCTCCAGCTCCTGCCGTAATGCGGCCTTCCAGCGTGCGATAGCGTCCTGCGGCGGGCGCACGTCGATATTGAGGCCGCCATCGATCAGAAGCTTCAACCGCTCAAAATCGGTGCGCGCGACCGTGGGCAGGTTGAAATCCGCGCCCATTTCCTGCGCGCGGTTGTCGATCTCGACAATGATCGCCCTGCGGCCATGTTGAAGCGCGCGGATGCCACCGTGCAGACGGTTGCCGACATAGTCGAGCGAGCGGTCGGACTTCAGAAGCTCGTCATAGCCATGGAGGCTGGGGTCGATGATGACGATATTCGGATCGAACCCGCGCAGCATCGCCGCATCTTCAGCCGTCTGCACCCAGGCGTATATCTTTTCGTAACGCGAGCGCAGCAGCTCTATCAGCTTCCTGTCCGCCTCGCGGTCCGGAATATAGCTGTTGAGCGTGGTCACCACTTCACGGGCGCGTTCGCGCGGATAGGCCGCCGGGTTTCGGCCCGCGAGGCCCCAGAGCGTCGGGCAGCCGGTGTTGATCACATTGGTTATGCCGATCGAGGCGAGCATCGAGAGCGCATGGCTGTCGCGCACGGAATGAAGCGCGGTCGGGTGCAGCACTCGGCGGAGCAGCCATGCAGTATAGGGGTCTGGCTTGCGCTGATGCTGATACCAGCCGACACCCATCAGCACCGTGTTCATGCCCAGAAACGCGTCGCGCAGGCCGAGCTTCCACACCGCGCGGATCCACATATGCGAACTGATGAGGTTCGAGCCGCCCGCCACCACGAGATCGGCCTTCCTGATGAGTCCCCTGCCCTTCGGCCCCATCCGGTCATGGCTGGCGATGCTGGTGACGAGCGCGCCTTCCAATGATTCGCGCAGCCCATCGCGCACCGCCTGCATGATGATCTGGTCGCCGACATTGGTCGAGGCAACCGAGGTATCGAGCACAACCGCGCGTTTCATCGTCTCACTCATGCAGCGCCGCCCGCTTTTGTAATCCGCGCTGTCACGAGAACCTCGAAATCGGGGTCGCAATAGTCCAGCTCCGCCGCTTCCATCTCTTCGACGGCAAGTCCCTGAAGAAAGGCGGTGGCGGCGAGCACATTGCCGCTGGTCTTAACCTCGGCCTGCGCGCCGGGAAAACACTCCTTCGCCAGAGCCTCGATCGACTGGCTGGTGAAATGCCAATATTCGCCCCAGTCGTCACGGCCCAGCCTGCGGCCGATCTTGGCAATGCCCGCGGTAGTGAGCAGCACCGTGCCGCCGGGTTTCAGGATACGGTGCAGCGTGTGCAATGCCGCCCGGAAATCATAGATCATCTGGATCGACTGGGTGAAGATGATGCAGTCGAAGCTGTTGTCTGGGATATGCGGCGCGTCGGTAAGGTCGGCGATGATAGTGGCGATCGGGTTGCCCGCCACCACATGCAGCACATCGGCCTGCGTGACGCGATCGCCACCATAGGTGTTGATGTAGAAAGGATCGCCCAGTTCCAACGCGCGGCCTTTTATATGGTGTGCGTTATCTTGCAGGAAGGCTTCGATATAGAAGCGGTCGATTGCCTTGCCCCGGTCCATCCCGAAGGCGGAGCTGACCGGCGTGACCCGGCGCAGATCGCCGAAATCGACCGAGCCGCGGCGCGGCCATTGTAGCCCATATTTCCGGCGCATGGAACCGATCCACGCGCGCATGCGCGGGCTGAGCATATATTTCAGCATGCTGTCGGGTTCCCTGCCAAAAGCCTGTGTGCCACCCTGTTACCTCACCTTATTTCCAACCCAGCGCAACGCCTGCCGCGCATGGAAATAGCCGCGCCGTCCTTCCAGGAAGCCGAGCCATCGGCGGGGATTGCGAAAATAATGCATGTCGATGCGGGGAACGTCGTGCCGGTCCCGCCCGATACGCGCGGTGGCGAAGCGGGTGCCGAACGCGATGGCGTAATGCCGGCCGATAGCGTTCACGGTTTCGGCATCGACCGCGCCATAGGGCGCCGCGAAACTGAGCGTCGGCTTGCCCAGCAGAGCGGCGAGATCCTGCGCCGACCCCGCGATCTCGTCCTCGCGCTCGGCGGGGTCGAGGGACGGGAGATGGGCATGGGTGCGGCTGTGCGCGCCGAATTCGACGCCGCGTGTGGTCAATGCCGCCAGTTCTTCGGCCCGCATCAATGGCCGCGCGGGGCAGTTCGCGCCCGCCCAGCTTTCTGGCGCGCCCAGCGCGCGGGTGGGCACGAACATCAGTGCGCCGAAGCCATGGTGTTCCATGATCGGAAGCGCGGTATCGACGAAATCGCGAAATCCGTCATCGAAGGTGATGAGCACCCTGCGACCCAGCGGCGCGGCACCCTTGTGCCAGCCCAGAAAATCGTCGAGCGAAGCGCTGCCATAGCCGCAGGTTGCAAGCATTTCCATCTGCATCGCGAAGGTGGCCGGCGATATGCTCGTGGGGCCGTCCGCATCCGACACCGAATGATAGGTCAGGACCAGCGCCTCGCCGCCTATGTCGCCGATCAATGGCATTGGTTCACAAACTCCCTGCGGACGCCCGCCGTTCCGCAACGATGCATCACCCGGTCACTCTTCCTCTACCGGACATGCTCATCCCCGGCGTCAGTTTAGTCAAATCGATAGGTGCAGCGCAACATACTAATCAGAAAGACGGTGAATATCGCGTCAAGCGTAAAGAAACCGGCGACCTATGTTGGTTAACAACCTGATTTCATGTCGATCCGTTCAATGTTGGGACAGGATTTCTTAACGAATCGGGCGGTGCCAGGCGGCTTTGCTGCTCTCCTTGCCCCGGATTGTCGCGCACACAGGAAAATGCTGTGCGGATGTCGAAAGCGACACGCCTCATTGGAGAAAATATCATCTCTCCCTTTCCTTACGATGAAAATATGGATACACTTTAGCGCAAACAAGCCGACAGGGGAGGGAGAGATCGCCATGCAGAAGGCAAAGTTGAAGCTGGTGCTTGCCGCCCTTCCGCGGATCATGGGGGTGGCGCGCCGGTTCAACCCTGTCTTTGAGGCGCATCTGAAAAAGGGCGGCGGGATCATCCAGGTCCGTCTCAAGGATAAAAGCATCGCGCGGCATTATATTTTGGAGGAGGGCCGCATATCGACCGCTTCGGGCCTTCATGCGAAACCGGATGTAGACATCGCCTTTCATGATGTCGGCATTGCGCTGCGTTTTCTTAAGCCTGGTGCGGAACGCAGCGATATCATCCATTTCATCAAGAACTATCTTGTCGAGATGAACGGTGACGACAAGACCGCCGTCTGGTTTTCCGGTCTGGTCAACGCGATGCAGACGGGCATGTGGAAGCAGGGCACGCAAATGCCCGACGGCAGCCGTCGATTCACGACCAACACCAATGGCGGGCCGCTGTTCGTTTATGTGAAGGACGGCAAAATCCTCCGCGCCTGCCCGATAGACCTCGACGACAAGGATGCAGAGAGCTGGACCATCGAGGCGCGCGGCATGAGCTTTGCGCCGCACCGTCAGTCGACGGTAAATGTGCATGCACTCGCGCTCAAATCGCTGGTCTATTCCGATCGCCGCCTGCTTTATCCGATGAAGCGGGTGGATTTCGACCCGAAGGGCGAGCGCAACCCCCAGAATCGCGGCAAGTCCGGCTATGAACGCATAAGCTGGGACGAGGCGCTCGACATCGTTGCGGGTGAGGTTACGAGGCAGAAGCACAGCTATGGACCCGGCTCGATCTCGGTGCTGCACGGCGCGCATCACCAGATGGGCAATGTCGGCTACTGGCTCTCCGCGCTGATGCGGTTCAGCAATATCCTCGGCGCGCCGATGCAGATGTTTTCGCCGATAAGCTGGGAGGGCTGGTATTGGGGCGCAATGCATCATTTCGGCAATTCACTGCGCCTCGGCCTTCCCGGCTCCTATGGCACGGTCGAGGATTGCATGAAGGAATGTGAGCTGATCGTGTTCTGGTCGAGCGACCCGGAGGCGACGTCGGGGCTATATGCCGGGGGCGAGGGGTCGCAGCGGCGGCTCTGGGCCAAGGAGCTGGGCATACAGTTCGTCCATATCGATCCCTATTATAACAGCACGGCGCAGATGCTCGGCGGCAAATGGCTGCCCGTGCGGCCGACGACGGACAGCGCGCTCGCCCACGCGATCATGCATGTTTGGATAACCGAAGGGCTGTACGACAAGGATTTCGTCGAACGGTGCACCACCGGCTTCGAGGAGTGGAAGGACTATATTCTAGGCACCAGCGACGGCGTTGCCAAGACTCCCGAATGGCAGGAGGAGGAAACGGGGATTCCGGCCAGAGATGTGGTGTCGCTCGCGCGTATGTGGGGCACGAAAAAGACCTATCTCGCGGCGGGGGGGCTGGGCGCGGGATTTGGCGGAGCCTGTCGCGCCGCTACTGGCCAGCAATGGGCGCGCAATATGATATTGCTGATGACGATGCAGGGCTGGGGGAAGCCGGGGGTGAATTTCGGCAATCTGCAATGTGGCGTGCCGCTCGATCTGCTGCCCTATTTCCCCGGCTATTCGGAAGGCGGTATTTCCGGCGACGTGGCCAAGAATGCGGGCTTCATCAACAATTATGTCCGCATGCCGCAGGTCGTGACGATGAACTCCGCCAGCCAGCGCATCCCGCGCGAGCGCACGATGGAGGCCGTGACCACGGGAAGCGCCGACTTCTACCCATGGGACGGGTCGGCGCTGGAGCAACAGTTCAACAAGCAGAGCTACCCCGCGCCGGGGCAATCGCGCACGCATATGATATACCAATATGGCGCCTCGTCCTTCGGCACGACCATGGACAGCTCACGGCTGGTCAAGATGTATCGCGATCCTTCAGTCGACATGGTGGTGAGTCAGGCGATCTGGCAGGAAGGCGAAACCCAGTTCGCCGATATCATCCTGCCCGCCTGCACGGTCGCCGAGCGCTATGACATCAGCGAGGTTTGCGGATGCGCGGGCTTCGTCCATCACACCCAGAACCAGATCAACCACCGCATGGTTACGATGCAGCACAAATGTATAGAGCCGCTGGGGGAATCGAAGTCCGACTACCGCATCTTCGCGGACATCCTGACGCGCCTCGGTTTCGGGGCGATGTTCACCGAAGGGTGCGACGAGCTGGACTGGTGCAAGCGGGTGTTCGACTCCTCGGATCTGCCCACATATATAAGCTGGGCCGAGTTCCTGAAGAAAGGCTATGTCGTGCTGCCCCCCCAGACGCCTGAAACACGCGATTCGGTGGAAATGCGCTGGTTCTACGAGGGGCAGAAAAAGAACACGCCGGAGCCGCACCCGCTTCCTTCCGATTACAAGACCGGGTTCCTCGAAGGGTTGCAGACGCAGAGCGGCAAGATCGAATTCCTCCCCAACTCCTTGAAACGCGGCGACCCGGACAACCCGGAGCGCCCGGTGCTCAACCGCTATATTCCCGCGTGGGAAGGGCGGCGCAGCGGCGATCTGGCGAAAGCCTATCCGCTGCAACTCGTCACCTCCCATCCGCGCTACAGCTTTCACACGCAGGCGGATGGCAAGAACAGCCCTATCAATGCCATAGAGGATCATCGCATCACGGTCGGTGGCTATGCCTACTGGACGATAAGGATGAACAGCGAGGATGCGCGCGAGCGCGGCCTCGCCCAGCATGATCTCGTCAAGCTGTTCAACGATCGCGGGGCGGTGGTCTGCGCGGTGGACATATCGCCGCTGGTCGCCAGAGGTTCGGTCAAGAGCTTCGAATCCTGCGCCGAATTCGATTTCGTGGAAGGTGCAGACGGCAAGATACTCGACCGCGGCGGTTGTCTGAACCTGCTGACGCCATCGCGCACACAAGCCGCCGGGACCAGCTCTATCGCGCCGAACAGTTGTCTGGTTCAGGTGGAGAAGTGGACCGGCGTCTGGGAGAAGAATAATGCAGAAATGGAATCTGGTAATCGACATCGCCGCGTGCACGAACTGCAATAACTGCGTCGTAGCCACCCAGGAAGAATATGCAGGCAATGCCTTTCCGGGCTATTCGGCACCGGGCGCGCCGGATGCGAAAACGCTCGATATCGACCGCCATGTGCGCGGGCAGGGGTCGATGGTCGACGTTCATTATGTGCCGCGCATGTGCAATCATTGCGACAATGCGCCCTGCGTCAAGGCTGGCGGCGGCGCGGTGGTGAAGCGGGCAGACGGCATCGTGATCGTCGATCCCGAACGTGCGAAGGGGCGGCGCGATCTGGTCGATGCCTGCCCCTATGGCGCGATCAAATGGAACGAGGCCGAACAGGCGCCGCAGAACTGGATATTCGACGCGCATCTGATCGACACTGGATGGCAGGAGCCGCGCGCGGCCCATGTCTGCCCCACCCGCGCCATGCGTGCGCTCAAGGTTGACGACAGGGCGATGGCGGCCATTGTGAAGGACGAGGGGCTGACCGTGCTCCAGCCCGACTGGCACTGCGCCCCGCGCGTCTATTATCGCAACATGGAGCCGGTGCTCACCCACTTCATCGGCGGCAATGTGTCCGCCGGGGGCAGCAATGTCGAAGGCGCACAAATGGCGCTGCTGCGAGACGGAGCTGAAATCGCAACGACGGCGACCGACATCTTTGGCGATTTTCGATTTGACGGGATAGCGGCAGGGAGCGCGGGATATGCCTTGTGCTCCAGCCATGAAACCCTTGGTGTCGCCGAAGTCGCGCTGGAAGGCGTCATCGACTCAAGTCGGGTCGTCGAGCTGCACCTGGACTGATCGCAACCGGATTCCTCAAGCGGCGCACCTCCGCATGGAAAGCGCATATAGCCGGTGCAGCCGTCTTCCCGTGTTGCAAAAGCTCTGGACGACTCCTCCGTTCAGATGGCAAGCAATGCGGAGCAGGAATGTCGAGGAGAATGATGTGACCGGGAAAAAGTCCGACAGCGATCAGGATCCGCGGTTCGACCTGTTGATGTCTCCGGGTCATTTGCTGCGGCGCAATCACCAGCGTTCCTATGAAATATTCACGCAGTTTGTGGGATCGGGCGTGACGCGCCAGCAGATCGCCCTGCTGATCAGCGCAAGGCAGTGTCCCGGTGCTTCGCAGAACGATCTTGTCGCCCGCACCGGCTTCGACAAGAGCACCCTGAAGGAAATGCTCGGCCGCATGGTCAGCAAGGGCTGGATCGAACGTGAACGCGATCCGGTCGATTCCCGCGCGTGGCGCATAAACATCACCGATGCCGGAGACCGGCTGCTTGGTGAGACTATCGCGAAGGTCCGCGCTGCCCAGAGCGAAATATTGGCGCCGCTTCCGCCCGATCTGCGCCCGATATTTCTGCGCTGCCTGCGAATCATGATTGGTCTGGAAAAGGCCTGAACGAATTTCACAGGGGCTCGGCGTCTCCATGTCGTGCATACATTATGTCCGGCGCCCTGTGACAAAAATGCATCCATATCGGGCGATTCATCTTGAAAACGATCGCCTGTG
>CAYOZY010000125.1:0-8527 GCA_964408525.1 uncultured Sphingobium sp.
TACTTTTTATAACACCACTACGACAATTGGAAATCATCCGCCTGTTTTAATTATGACGCCGTTCGTGGTTAACAACAAGTTCGCCATGAACCGACATATTGCAGCGCCCAACCGATTTGTCCCAAAAAGGGGCAAATGCCCCCACAGGCATAAGCATATATGCCTATATCGAACTGTATGGCATTCTTTCAGGAGATTTCGGGTGTCCTTGACCGCGACCCGGCAGGAGAGCTGCTGATGTGGGGCTGCGAGCGATTCGGCACAATGTGGGCACTGTGGATAGGTGCGCTATTGAGCATTTTCGATCTGATTGGATCAGATCGATCGCCCTATATCATTGTTTTTCCGGGATTTCTGAATCGTAAAATGATGCCATTTGACTGGAAATAGCTACAAGCCCAACCCGGTGACCATGTTTTCAGGAGAGCGAGGCCCGAAAGCGCACAAGGAGCGCGGTTCGGCGCCCTCGCAGATTTGGAAGCCTATAGAATGATGAGGACGACGATAGCCGCAATGGCTGCGGTCATCGCGACATATCCGCTCCAGCGGGAAATCGTTTCGACCGCCCTGTCGATAAAGGGAGGGGCTAGTTCCGGAGCGCTCTCCGGTAAAGAGTGGGAAACTTTGGATGCGACAAGCCCTGACATGGTGGCGACCTCAACCTATCGAATTGTTGTTTGGGCGGGCTGACTCTTCCGGAAGGCGGCTGCCGAACTTGTGTCAGCATGCCACCGTCCTCTCAACATCGTCGTTGCGGTCGTCCCCAACCATGTTCGCCTTATACAGAGCTTAACAGCCTGAGTGCAGCGAACTGTTCCTTTATGACACATTTTTTAAATATAGTAAATATCGCTGCCATTTCAGGGATGTAAACAATGCGACCGCGAAATTGAACTGGAAATATCATTTCGCTGACGCGGCATGTCGCTAGGAGATGTCGCAGATCACATCGGCACGGCGAAGGATATTTTCGCCGATTTGGAGTAATTTTCTTTGCTTTATCAAGGGAACAATTAGTGCCGATCGACGTTTCGCAAGTGCAGGATCTTTATTTTGCGCACGCGCAGTAACTCTTGCGCTGTGTCGTTCCAGGCGGAAAATATTTTTTCGGCGCGGATCGCGGAAAGTCGATTTAACCCGAAATGGATCAAAAAGTGGCGATGGTCGCCAGCAGTCCCTTGATCGCCAGTGCGATGATCCCCCATCCGGCCGCACTTATGCCAAGGATGCAGGCAATGCGAATCCGGACATCATATTTGTCGGCCTTGCGAACAGATGCCTCGATCGGGCTGAAGCTCTCGATCAGCATGTTCTGAAGCTGCAGCGCCGGAGAGGCGGCGGCTCCTTCCGCATGTGCCGTCAGCGCGTCCTCGATACGCGTCTGGGGCGCCTGCACCGAACGTTCGGCGAGGAAGGGGGCTGTTTCGCGAACTCTTGCCTTGGCCTGCATATCACACCTCTGAAGCGATGATGCGCGCGCAGGGTTGATAACAGGTTAAAATGCTCAGACTTTTTTAATCCTTTGCCGTGAGAGACTGGTAGTCGTCCAGCCGCAGGTTGTATCATCGCCTTTAGCGATGCTATCGTGGGATATTGGAAGGGAAAACCGGGCGGTCGCGCCTTGGAGAAAGGATCGAGCAGGTGGTCTCCAGGTTGAAGTATAGCCTGATGGAATTTTTCTTCCGCCATCCGCGCTTTGACCACCGGCTACAGGGATATATCCGCAAATATGAGGGCGGGCTGGTTTTTTCGCAAACATGGCGCGAGCTGCTGGCGAAATATTATGGCGTTCATGTCGGCAAATACAGCTACGGGCCGATATTGTGGCGCGACGGCCTGCCACGTGGCTCCAAGGTAGGCAACTGGTGCTCGGTGGGCCGCGACCTCATCGTACGCCGCCGCAACCACCCGATCGAGCGCGTGACTCAGCATCCGATCTTCTACAACGCCGGGCTGGGATTTGTTGAACGCGACACCATCGAGACTGAACAGGAAAACCCGCTGACCATCGGTCATGACGTCTGGATCGGTGACCGGGTGACGATCCTTTCCGGGTGCAAATCCGTCGGCAATGGTGCCGTGCTGGCTGCGGGGGCCGTTGTGACGAAGGATGTGCCGCCCTATGCGATCATGGGCGGCGCTCCGGCCAAACAGATCAAGAGCCGGTTTTCGCCCGAAATTCAGGACATATTGGAAGAAACGCGCTGGTGGGAACTCGATGCGCCTGAGTTGGCCGGGGTGCGCGAGCTTCTGCTCGAAACGCTGACCGTTGATCGCGCGCGCGCTTTTGCCGCCGCCTGCGAGGAGATCAGGATAAAGCGTGGCTGAAAACGGGTAAGTTTCTCCCATCACCCCGCCCCCTCGTTCATGGCTCCGAAACCTGTCCTGTGCCACAAGGCCTGCGAGCCGATGGCGTTGAAGCGCCTGCAACAATCCTCTATGCCGGTGCTGCCATGCCTCTGCCCCAATCCCGCATCATAATCTCCGCGTTGCTTCTGGCTCTGGCCGTAGGCGCGATTGGCTTTAGCATTGTCAGGCCCGAAGCCGTGCGCGCGGCGCTCGATATGGCGGTCAACCCGGCTTCCACCCGCACAATTGCCGTTTCCTCGGTCGGAGAAATTGTTCGAGAGGCGAAAGCAGCGAGGAAACATACGGTATTGCGGCTCGCGCCCGGAACCTATCCTGACCTGATTCTGGGCGGGATCGACAGCGCGGAAGGACTGGTGATCGAATCCGCCGACCCCGCCAATCCTGCTTCGTTCAGCGGAGTGACGGTAAAAGGCAGCAACGGCATAACCTTACGCAACCTTGTCATTTCGCGTCCGCCAGATCATCCGCCGCAACAATATCTCGCCCTGTTTCAGGGAGCGTCTAAGCTGACGGTCGATGGGCTGGAACTGGTGGGGCAGGGCGACCCTGCGCTCGACAAGATGATTTCGGCGATGATGATCCGGAATTGCAGCGACGTGACGGTGATGCGGTCGCACTTTTCCCGCTTCCGCTATGCGCTTTCGTTTCTGAGCGGTAACAGGATCACGATCACGCGCAACGAGTTGCATGATCTGCGCACTGATGCCATCCGGGGCGGTGGCGTCGACGATCTGACGATTACGCAAAACGTTATCGGCAATTTTCAGCCCGCCAAGGGCGATCACCCCGACGGCATCCAGCTCTGGTCGAACAATGAATCGAAACCGGCGAAGCGCATCTCCATTCGTGACAATCTTGTCGTTCGCGACGAGGGCGGGATCATTCAGGGCATTTTCATTCGTGATACCAAGCGGCAATTGCCCTTCGAGCAGGTGGAGATCAGCGGCAACCTGATCGTCGGATCGATGTTCAATGGCATCAGTATCGACGGCGCTCATGGCGCGCGGATCAGCAACAATGTCGTGATTCCGGAAGGCGCGCAGAAGTCCTGGATCAGGGTCGAGCGCGCCGACGGCGTGGAACTGGCCGATAATCGGGCGATGCTGTTCATCGTCGGCAAGGAGGCGAAGGCGAAGCAGCGCGGTAGCAAGGGCATGGCGCGCCTGAAGGGCGACCTAGCGCCGATCGTGCGCGCATGGTTGCAGACCAAGCCCGAATTGCAGGCTGCTCCCGGCCCATATCTACGGAAACTGGCGGGCATAACCGCGCAATGAAGCCGGTTTTCGGGATTTACACGCCGGACGATTGCCGGAAGGATCGCCTGAGCCCGCGCATCGCGCGGCGGGGGCGCCCATGACAATATTGCTCGTCAGTCCGTTTCTCGATCCCGATGCGGTGGGCGAGCCGCGCTGGTGCTACGACCTAGCCAAGGCGATCACGACGCGCACCGAAACGATCATCGTCTCGCAGACCCCCCGCAAACGCAGCTATACCGTCGCCGATCTGTTTCCCGAAGCGCGGGAGGTGCATGAACACCGGCCCTGGGAGATGGACTGGCTGCCCAAGCGCGTTCATGCGCTCATCAAGCCCAACTACTTAAATTTTTATCGCCATGCCCGCAGAGCGATTGCCCGGCTGGATCACGGAACGATCCGGTGCGCCCATCAGTTCGGTCCGCTGGCGCTGCGCTATCCCAGCCCGTTGCGCGGATCGGGGCTGCCCTATGTGATCGGCCCGTTGGGAGGCAGCCTGCCGACCCCTCCGGCGCTAAGCTCCGGCAATGGAAGCCAGCCTTGGTATTACCGGCTGCGCGATCTTGACGGCATGCGTTTTCGCCATGATCCGTGGCTGCGCTCCAGCTATGAAAATGCGGCCTGCGTTGTCGGCGTGGCGCCCTATGTGCGCGATGTGCTCGGCTCGTTGGAGTTGCGCGACTTCGCGGTCTGGCCCGAAGTCGCCGCCCGCCCGCCTGCCGCCGACATAGACGCCGTTCTGGCGCGCCGGAACGGACGAGCCGGGCCGGTGCGGTTTCTGGTCGTATCTCGTCTGATATTCAGCAAGGGCGTGCACTATGCGCTTCGCGCGGCGGCAAAACTGGATCGCTCGATAGACTGGCGCATCGACATATTGGGCGACGGCCCCATGCGCGACGAGTTGCAGGCGCTGGTGACATCCCTGTCGCTGGACGACCGGGTCACGCTGCACGGCCATGTGCCACGGGCGCAGGTGGATGATTTCTATCGGGAGGCGGACATATTCCTGTTCCCGAGCATCAGGGAACCAAGCGGCGCTGTGGTTTTCGAAGCGATGTCATGGGGCTTGCCGATGATCAGCGCGGACTATGGCGGTCCGTCGGCCCATGTGGACGACAGCTTCGGACGGCGCGTCGCCGTGAATGGTGAGGAAGCCTATGTCGATGGGCTGGCTCAGGCGATGACGGCGCTCGCCGCGTCTACCCAAACCCGGTCGGGCATGGGGCTGGCGGCGCTGGCTTCCGCCAACACCAGACACAGCATGGAAGCAATGGCGGAATTCTACCTTAATCTTTATGCGCGCGCCGGAAGAAAATGATGAGAACTGAAGCTGCCGGCTGCAATATTCAGATTATCTACACTTTATGATAGCAGAACCGCCGGGGGCAGGTGCTTGTTCGCCGATTCGGGCATGTCGAGGTTCGATAAGGCGATGGAAATACAGGTTTTCAGATGACAATCAGAACGACAATATTGCTGGCTGGTCTTGTTGTGCTTGGCGGCTGCAATTCGCAAAAAGCCAGCGCTCCCACCGGACAGGTGGTCGCGACGGTGGATGGCCAGGAAATCACGATAGCCGAGTTGCGTCAGGAAATCGAAAGCCTGAAGAACAGCGGCAGGACAGAGCCGGACGCCCAGTCCGCCGCGCTTCACTCGATCATCGCGCGCAAGCAGCTTGCGGCCGCCGCGCGCGAGATGAAGCTCGATCTCGTTCCCGCGACGGTCTTGCGCCAGCGCAAGGCGGATGAAATGACGCTAGTCGAGGCGCTGACCGAGCAGGCGCGCAACTCCGCGCCGCCGACATCGCGCGAGGAAGCGCAGCAATATGTCGACGAGCATCCCGCCAGCTTCGCGCAGAGGCGGATTTTTGTTCTTGATCAGTCGGTTATCGCGGACAATTCGCCCGAACTGATAAAGGCACTGGCGCCCCTCAATACCCGTGAGGAAATAGAGGCGCTGCTCAACCAGAAGCAGATCAGCTTCAACAAGACCGCCGGCACCATCGACGCGCTCACCATTGATGCCGAAGCCGCCGAAAAGCTGGCCACCATGCCGGTGGGCGCAGTATTCGTGTCGCCTGACGGGAATAGTCTTCGCGTCAACTATGTTCGCGACATCGTCGTGCAACCTGTAGAGGGCGAAGCCGCCATCAAAGTCGCGCAGGACATATTGCGCAGCCGCCGCGCCGACGAGATGGTCGCAACCCGGATCAACGATGTCGTGTCGGCGGGAGAGAGCAAGGTGAAATATAATCCTGCCTTCGCTCCCAAGCCTCCAGCCAAGAAAGCTCCCGCCAAAAAGCAGTGAATATCGAAAGGTAAATGGCGTAGATTCACAATCCGTGATCTGGCATATCGCACCTGCGAAACGAGAAATAGGGTGAGACTGGCGAAATCGGATGAAATAAGGCAGTTTCGGCCATTCTCTTATTGGCACGAACCGCTTTTCGCCTGAGCTTTTGATTTTCTTTCGCTTCGATGGCGAATACGCTAAAGCGCTGTCTTGGCAATATATCGCTGTGGGCGATCAAGGGAGGCCGGAAGATTGAAACGGGGAATAGGAACTGCGGGCGCGATCATAGTGATGGCATTGCCTTTCGGGTCGGCTGCATGGGCGCAGGGAAACACCGGCGGCGGACGAAACATCGGCCTCAAGGTGGGTATCAGGACGACCTATGACACCAACAATTCGAGGTCGAGCAAGGCTTCGGCCACTGCCCGCAACCTGCGTCAGTCGGACTGGCGCACGACGCCGACGATCAGCGTCGATATTTCGCAGCCGATAGGTCGCCATTCGCTGACCCTGATCGGTTCGCTGGGATATGATTTCTATGCCCACAACACGCGCCTCAACAGGGAACGGATGGATTTCGCCAGCAAGCTGGGGCTGAGCCTCAGCCGTTGCAACGCCGACATTACCGGCAATTATTCGCGCAATCAGAGCGATCTGGCGGATTATGGCTCTGTGGGCGGTGCCGCCGTGAATTTCGTGAAGAATGTCGAGACGACCCGCAGCGTCGATCTTTCTGTCGGGTGCGGCGCTATTCTCGGTTTCCGGCCGATCGCGGGGGTTGGATATTCGCGAGGCAGCAACAGCAACGCCCTGCGTCAGCGCAACGACCGGGATTCGATCCATTATATGGGCGGCATCGGCTATTCGCATCCGCTCATCGGCAATGCGCGGATTTTCATCGACAAGAGCCAGACGCGCTATGACAATCAGATACTCCTCAACGGGCGGCAGGATGGCTATGACGTCATATCCTATGGCGCGGGTTTCGATCGCAGCATCGGCAGCCAGCTCAAGGCGGCATTGCAGATCAGCTATGTCGATGTAAACAGCCGCGATGTGACCCGCGCTGACTCATCGGGCGTGAACTGGTCTGCCGACATTACCTATGTTCCGACCTCGCGTCTGCAGCTCAACGGTCAGTTTTCGCGCAGCATCCGGTCCTCGCTGTCGGTGGACTCTTCTTATAATGTCAATACCAACTACAGCATTGCCGCCAACTACGCCCTGTCGCCGCGGACACAGCTCAATGCGTCCTATTCGATCAGCCCCCGGCGGTTTATTGGTGCCCAGGGGATCAACGGCCCTATCATCGGGCATGACCGGGTGGAGCGGATGAGCGCAGGGGCATCGCATGCGCTCAACCAGAAAATGGATTTCAGCCTGCAAGCGGGTCGTGACCGGCGTTCAGCACCGGGCAATTTCTACAACTATAAAAACTACACCATCACGGCAGGACTTGATTTCAAGTTCTGAACATAGTGCGGGGGCTGAAAGGTGATTGATATGTTGATGCGCATGGTTCTGAAATATCTTGCTATTGCCTTTGGCCTGTCGCTTGTGTTCGCGACGCCTGTCAGCGCGCAAGGGGCCCCTCAGGCGACAGCTCCCGCCCCAGCTCCTGCGAAAGCGCCCGCTTCTCCCGTCACTCTGAACGACGGCTATGTGCTGGGCGTGGGCGATGTGGTGCAGGTCTCCGTTCTGGGTCGCGCTGAATATGATGTCCGTGCACAGGTTCAGACCGACAACACGATACAGCTTCCCTATATCGGCAACATCAGCGCGACCAGCAAGACGATCCTCCAGTTGCGCGATGAAGTGCGGCAAAAGCTGCTTTCGGGCGGTTATTATTCCGATCCCGCCGTGAACGTATCGGTCGTTACCTACGCCAGCCGCTATGTGATCGTTCTGGGTGAAGTCGGTTCGCCCGGCATCGTGCCGATCGATCGCGCCTATCGCATGTCGGAGATCATTGCGAGGGCCGGCGGGTCCAAGGGCGGGGCGGTTGACGAGATTACCCTTACCCGCGCCAACGGGCAGATTATTAACCTTTCCATGCAGGCGGTGGCGACCAGTGCCGATGATGCAGACCCCATCGTCAATCCGGGCGACAAGGTCTATGTCGCTCCGCCCAAGACCTATTATATTTATGGGCAGGTCGCCTCTCCCGGCAATTATACCATCGACCGTGGCATGACCCTGCAAAAGGCGATTGCGCGCAGCGGCGGCCTGGGCAGCCTTGGCTCTATACATCGCATCACCATCACCCGCGATGGGAAGGAAATTAAGAAATTTCCGCTATCGGGCGTCATTCAGGATGGAGACGTCATCGTCATTGGTGAACGATTCTTCTAATCAGGGCGAATTCGCATGAATCTCATTCAATATGCCAGGATGCTATGGGCGCGCCGCAGCATCATTCTGATGCTGACGCTGGCGGGGCTGCTCATCGGCACGTTGATGGCGAAGTCCATGCCCAAGATATACGAAGCCAATTCCCGCCTGATGCTCGACGTGTTGACGCCGGATCCGGTTACGGGCGATTCCATCAACTCCCGCTCGGCCGGCACCTATTTCAAGACCCAGGCCGAGCTGATCCGCGATTACCGGACCAT
>CAYOZY010000126.1:0-8515 GCA_964408525.1 uncultured Sphingobium sp.
GCCGTATGAGCCGGGCCGACATCGATCAGCTTGACCTCCTTGTCTCCCACATTGAGCGTTTTGGTTCCCGTGAATGTCTCATCAGGCAGGCGCAGGTCGATCCCGGCGAAATGGAATGGCCCGAAAATGGCGCTAAGATATTTCCCCAGATCGCCCAGTTCATCAACCTGGTTCATCAGATCGGTGAACAGTTCGGGAGGCGCTTCATGCGCCATTTCATCCGCCCCGGCGGCGGTCGCAATGATGCGCGCGTTCGTGACAAGTCTGTTGCCGAAGGTGTGATCGCCATTGGCATGCGTGTTGACCAGCCGGGTAATGTCACCCGCGCCGACATTGGTCGCGGCCTTCATCGCGTCCAGCATTTCCGCCGTCAGCCGCTCGTCGAACAATGTGTCGACGAGCAGGGACTGGTCCCCGTCGATCACAAGGCCGGCGTTGCTGTAACCCCATGTGCCGGACGGCTGGAGATAAGCGAACAGCCCGTTGCCAAGATCATGAAGTCCTTTTGTGAACGGTATCAACACCCTCTCCCTGCGAAAAAATTTAGACGATTGTTCACATTGCTGGCGCCAGAAATAGGCCAAATTTCGTGATTCTCGCTCCATTGTGCCAACCTTACGTAGATTTCATGACATATTTCACGCTTGACATCAACTATAATATAGACAATTGTCTAACAACCGAAGAGCGGCGAGACTCATTGCCGCCGAGCAAAGAACGGCACGTCCTTGCAAGCCGCGCCATCTGGGGAGGAAGTTTTATGATTTTTCGCAATTGCATGATCGGTCTGCTTGCCAGCACCTCATTCCTCGCAAGCCCTGCAGCCGCGCAAACCGCTGCGGAAGGCGCGACAACTTCCGACGAGAGCGGCCCGATCGGCGAAATCGTCGTTACGGCTCAGAAGCGTTCCGAGTCGATGCAAACCGTGCCGCTGTCGATCAGCGCGTTGTCGGGTGATGTGCTCACAAATCGAGCGATCGATGGTCTGAGCGCTCTCTCCGCAGCCGTGCCCAGCTTGACTTTCGGCTCCTATGGCGGTTCTGCCCGCATCGCCATTCGCGGCATCGGCTTTGACCAGGTCAACCCCGGCGGCGAAGGACGCATCGCCTACCACATCAACGGCGTCTACGTGTCGCGCCCGGCCGCAACGATGGGTACCTTCTTCGACGTGGAACGCGTCGAGGTCCTTCGCGGTCCGCAGGGCACCCTGTATGGACGCAATGCGACCGGCGGTTCTATCAACGTCATAACACGTAGCGCAGGAGACAGGCTCGAAGGCTATCTCGATCTCGGTTATGGCAACTATAACGACATCACCGTTGAGGGAGCGATAGGCGCGCCTTTGACCGAGGGTCTGGGCATGCGCGTGGCGTTCATCGGCGAGCATCGCGATGGCTATGGCAAGAATATCGTCACCGGGAACGATATCGACAACGTCCGGCGATATGGCGTCCGCGGCACGCTCAGCGCCCGCTTGGGTGATACCGGCAAGTTCGACATTATTGGCGATTATTATCACGAACATGATCGCAATTACGGCAACCATTATTTCGGGCAAGCCAACCCGTTCATTACGCCTTCCGGCTTTCTCTTCGGCGGCGTTGTTCCGTCAAGCCGCCGCGACATCGCCAACGACTTTGATCCTGCCAACGACCGCACATTCTGGGGCATTTCAGGTCGCGGCGAGTTCGATCTCGGCGATTTCACGCTCGCGTCTCTTACCGCCTACCGGCATTCCAAATGGACGGTCCTGACCGATCTCGATCTGACGAGCGCGCCTCTTTCGATATTCACCTTTTTCGAAAAGTCGCATCAGTTCAGCCAGGAGTTGCAACTGAGCGGGAATGTCGGGAACGCCAAGTTCATTCTCGGCGGATATTATTTCAAGGAAAAGACGTTCGGCGGATCCAAGATACCGCTCGATTCCGCGCTAGTCGGATTGGGCGGCTTTGTTCAGGGCTATCGTGCGCAGGGCGATTTCGATACCGAGGCTCTCGCCGCCTTCGGGCAGGTCGATTATGCCTTGAGCGACCAGTTCACGCTCACGCTGGGCGCCCGCTACAGCAGAGAGCGCAAGAAAATCGACGATCTGGTGCAGTTCGATCTGTTCACACCCTATCCGCCCGAACTGCCGCCAAATCCGATATTCACACGCTCCGCCGCCCGCACAGAAACCGCGTTCACGCCCAAATTCGGCATTGAATACAAACCGCGCCGGGGCCTGATGTTCTATGCAACCGCGTCAAAAGGCTTCAAGAGCGGCGGCTTCAACATCGGCGACGCCAACAACGGCTTCGAACCGGAGACATTATGGTCGTACGAAGCCGGCATGAAGGGCACATTTGCCGATGGTCGCGTGCGGATCAACACGTCCGGCTTCTATTATGACTACAAGAACCTGCAGGTTTCGAAGGTCGTCGTCGCCAGCGTCACGATCGAAAATGCTGCAGCATCCGTACTGTATGGCGCCGAAGCGGAAATTACGGTTGTCCCCGTCGATGGCCTGAAACTGGAAGTGTCGCCGACCTGGCTCCATTCCAAATACAAAAACTTCGTTTCCGACAACCCGTCGTTGAACCCGTTCTCGACGGGGCCGACCGGAAACCCGCTTGTTCAGGCGCCTGAAGTCTCCCTCAATACTGCGATCGAATATGAATTTGCAGTCGGCGACGGCAAGCTGTCGCTGCGCGGCGAGGCCAACTGGCAAGACCGGATCTACTTCACACCATTCAAGGAAAAGGCGGTTTCGCGAGATCCCAATACCAAGGTCAACGCCTTCATCCGCTACGAGATCGGCAACTGGAACCTCTCAATCTATGGCCGAAACCTCCTGAACAAGACGACCATCGCCAATGCGCTGGTGAACTCGATCGTCGTCGGCGTTCCCTACTCCGGAACGCTGGAGCCGCCCCGCACCTATGGTGTGAAGGTCGGCTACCACTTCTGAAGTTTAAACAGGAGCGACCCGATGCGCCTTGTCACCTGCGTCCATGAAGGCCGTACACTGGTCGGATCCTTTATCGATAGGGACGCGAAAATCGTCGACCTGTTGGAGGCGGCGCGCCTGCGGAACGGAGGGGATGTATCCCCCTTCGTTTCCATGCTCGCGTTGATCGAAGCAGGCGATGCAGCATGGGATGCAGCCAGACGATTGACCGAAAATCCCCCGGAGAAATCCGTTCTGGACAGCAGGACATGCCGCCTGCTGGCGCCTCTGCCTGCCCCAACACAGATACGCGATTTTCTGTGCTTTGAAGGACATTTGATCGGTGCGTTCAAGGGCGCTGCGCGGCTGGCGGCACAGATGTCGGATGCGTCGGAAGCCGAAAAGCTGGCGATAGAGCAGCGGCAAGAATTTGCGATCCCTGATATCTGGTACAGCCAACCAATCTACTATGTGGCCGGGCGCACCGAAATTGCTTCACCCGACGATGTGATCCACCGCCCGCATTATTGCGAATATTTCGACTATGAGCTCGAATTCGCAGCAGTGATCAGTCGGCGCGGCAAGAACATTGGGCGAGACGTGGCATCCGCGCATATTTTCGGCTATACCATCTATAATGACTGGTCCGCGCGCGACGAGCAGGTGCGATCCATGCGCGGTATGCTTGGCCCCGGCAAGGGCAAGGACTTTGACCAGGGGATTACGCTCGGTCCCTGTATCGTAACCGCCGACGAAATTGGCGATCCTTACGCCCTGGAGATGAGTGCACATGTCAACGGCGAGCGCTGGTCCCACGGTTACACTGGCGATATGCACTACAAGTTCGAAGACTGCATAGCATCCGTCTCGCGATCGCAAACCCTGTTCCCCGGCGAAATCATTGGATCCGGCACCGTACCGGGTGGGTGCGGCCTCGAACATTTCCGTTTCTTGCAGAATGGCGATGAAGTGGCGCTCACGGTCTCTGGAATCGGAACATTGCGAAACTGGGTGGAGGCGTGACATCGTTACGGCGACATCAGGCCGTCTTGGCTGCGCCCCGGCATCCTGCCGTGCCCGCTTTGCAAGAGCACTTTGATTGCTTAGACATTTGTCTGACCAACAGCCAGGCAACAAAGGATAGTTCAGGCAATGGAAGAATTTGCGCGCGGGGGCACGGACGCCGATATCTCCCCACGGGACCGCATCATCTTTGCCGCGGAGAAATTGTTCGCGAGCAAGGGACTGCATGGCGCAGGCCTGCGCGAGATCGCGCGCGAAGCCAATGTCAATGTGAACCTCATCAGCTATCATTTCGACAACAAGGAAAATCTCTATCAGCGGGTGCACGAGACGCGCGCCAGAGAGATCAACGAGATGCGTGCGCGCAGCCTGGAAGAGCTGGATCAGAAATATGCGCCCGGCGTACCTCCGGTAGAGCAGATAATCAGGGCGTTCGTCCGGCCTTTTTTCGTTCTTCGATCGATCGACCCGGAGATATGGGTGGCTTTCATACGAAGTTATTTCCGGGAAATCGGAACGGACGTGTGGCGCGAGGTGAATGCTGTGTCGCTTGCACCGGCCATCCAGCGATTTACGCAAGTCCTGCAACGGTCGCTGCCTGCGGCGAGGCGGAGCGACATTTTGTTCGTCCTGGGTCTGGCGATCCATGCCTCCGTCATGGCGGCGGACCAGGACGAGGCGGCGATCGTGGGCGAAGGGCTCGCCGGCGACCTTTCGCCCGACCAGTTGGAAGAGCGACTGGTTCGCGCGCTGACGATTGTGGCGCAGCAATATTCCTGACGCGATCTTCTAAAGTTTTAAATGGCCATTGATTGTGTAATCGTTGGCTGGGGTCACACCCGTTTCGGACGCGTGGATGCGCTCGTCTTTGAGCGGCCCCAGTTCGCCTCAATGCGCAAATGCTTCTGTTGAGCCCATTCAACCCACAACCGGAATAGACGGAAAGGAAAGTCGCATGGCTATCGATCCCCGCGCGCTTGACGATCGCGTGCAGTCATTGGTTGAACGGTACGACCAAGCGGAAGGCATCTGCCTCGCTGATCTCCTTTGCGACAGCCACAATCTCGCCAACGCGGCCTACCGCCTGATGCGGGGAATCGATGCCCAGGATATCAGCTACGGCGAGCTCAAGCATCGGTCCGAACGTGTCGCCGCTGCGCTGCTCGCCAACGGCGTCGGCCCGGGAGCGCGCATTGCTACCCTGATGAGAAAAAGCGTCGACCTTTTGGCGACGCTGCTCGGGATATGGCGGATCGGTGGGGTGCATGTCCCGCTTTTTACCGCCTTCGCGACAGAGGGTATTGCACTTCGTTTGGCCGGCAGTGCCGCCGATGCGGTGTTTTGCGATGCCGGCCAGCGGGCGAAACTCGACAGCGAAACGCTTAACGCTGCGGGGAAAGATGTACTTCTGGTCACTCGTGGAGACGTCGTCGCGGGAGACAAGGCGATCGCATGGGATGCATTTTGCGCGACAGGCGTCCCGGCCGCGGCTCCGCATGTCTACCGGTCAGACGACCCGATGATCTGCATTTTTACGTCGGGCACGACCGGCAATCCCAAAGGCGTTCAATTGCCCGTGAAAGGATTGGCCAGCATCCATGCCTATGCCGAATTTGGCCTCGGCATAACGGCGGATGACATTTACTGGTGCGCGGCCGACCCCGGTTGGGCATATGGGTTATATTATGCGGTTGTCGCACCGCTGTTGCTTGGCCAGCGTGCCATCCTCGCGGAGGGCGGCTTCGATGCAGAGACGACCCTCGCCATATTGCAGCAGGAAAAGGTCACCAATTTTGCTGCTGCCCCGACGGTCTATCGCGCGCTGCGCGCAAATGGCGCAGCCGCAGGAAAGCTCGCCGTCGCGAAACTCTCCAGCGCTGGCGAGCCTCTGACGGCTGATCTTAACGACTGGGCACCCTCGGCGCTGGGCAGCGTCATCTACGATCATTTTGGCCAGACCGAAGCGGGTATGATCGTCAACAACCATCATCATCCCTTGCTCCGCGACGATCCGCGCATCGGATCGATGGGAGTGGCGATGCCCGGATGGGAAGTCCGCATCCTCGACGAAGCAACCTATGAGGTGATGGGTCCGGATGAGCTTGGCCTCCTTGCGGTGGACATGGAGAGGTCGCCCTTGGCGTGGTTTGGCGGATATCTGAGTGACACGGAAAAATCGGCAGCGAAATTTTCTCCGGATGGCCGCTGGTATCTTACCGGTGATATGGCGCGCATGGATCGCGAAGGCAGAGTCTATTTCACTTCGCGCGCGGATGACGTCATCCTGATGGCAGGATATCGCATTGGTCCGTTCGAAATCGAGACTGTGCTCAATGCACATCCTGCCGTGCGAAATTCGGCGGCAGTGGGATTGCCCGATGAGCTGCGCGGTGAACGGCTGGAAGCATGCGTGCTGCTGGCAGAGGATATCGCAGGCACCGAGGCCCTCGCGAAGGAATTACAGAACTGGGTCAAGACGCGCTATGCCGCGCATGCCTACCCAAGGCAGATCCACTTTGTGGAAGAGTTGCCAATGACACCCAGCGGCAAGATTCAGCGGCACTTGGTTCGCCAGAGCTTAATGTAGAATTTTGCTCATTATGGTTTGATACTTCTAAATCAAATTTCAGATCCAAGGGACCGCAGATAGGTGAACGACGATACGATAATGCGGTTTATGTTAAATCCGCTGGATCCGGTCGTCGGCGAGTATCTCGGCTGATCGTTCCCTAAATGTTCCGGAGCGGTTCCGGGTATTGTGTTAGGAAGGAGCTTCCCTTCTAACCCCGGGTGGCATGACATGGTCGACTTTGCACCGATGCGTATCGATTATGTACACCATGTTTCGGACTTGCTGATTCAAGGTCGCAAAGCCACCGATGAGCAGTATCTCAAGGCCGTCCATCAAATTGTACCGTCATTGGTTTCACAGGCGCAGATGACCGAGCTGGAGCGGGAGCTTTCACCAGATCTGTCGCGCCGCGGCCGACCCCGTGATGGCACTCCTAAACTGAGCGATATTGCCGACGCGCTCGAACAGGTATCACGCGCAGACGTTCCCCAAGAGATGCTGACAGGACTGATCAAGCGCCTCCGATCGGGAAGGCGCTATACTGAACAGGCTCGTGCACTTGCCTTTCACAAATGGATCGAAGGGCGGAAACGCAATGACGAGCTGTCGTGGTTGTGTCGCGAATTCTACGCACTGGCAGTAAACCCGGAATTGGATTGTCATCCCGTTCTGAAAACATGGCCCATGCCAATGGAAGGCACGCCATCGGAACGAGCAGTGTTCGCCGCGCAGAAGGTCTCGCGTGAACTTTTTGGCCGCCTGCCGCCGTCCGATCGGACGATCCGCAATATCATCTCGGAAAATCGCGCATCTTTTCGTGAAAGGCCTGCGCGATAAACTGTCCTAATTGGTCAGTTCTCTCTTTTTGAAGGAACTGATCATGGCACAGATTACCAATCACCCGCAGGTCGAGATGGTCGCGACCGACGATTTGCAGCCCGATCCCAAAAGCCCCCGCAAGCACGGTAAAAAGCAGATCCAGCGCCTCGTTTCGAACATCAGGCGTCTGGGCTTTCGCGGCGCGCTGCTGGTCGATGACAAAGATAGGATCGTCGCGGGATTGGCACGCTGGCTGGCGGCAAAAGAGCTCGGCATGGAAATAGTGCCCGTCATCCGCGAGACATTCCTGAGCGAAGAAGATCGCCTGGCCTTCGTTATCGGCGACAACCGTCTCGCTGAGCTCGCCGAATGGGATGACGCGCTGCTCAAGGACAATCTTGCTGAACTGTTCGGGGCCGGTTTCGACATCGAGATCACCGGCTTTTCGACAGCCGATCTTGACTTCAGCATGGATGTCAGCGCGTCGGATGAGGAACCCATCGAACTCCCCGATGGTGACGAAGTGGCGGTCAGCCGCGCAGGCGACCTCTGGCTGATCGGACCGCACCGGCTTTACTGCGGCGATGCGCGCGATGCCGCGAGCTATGAGATCGTGATGGCAGGAGAGATGGCGGCGCTGATTTTTGCGGATAGCCCCTACAATGTGGTGATCAATGGCAATGTCTCGGGGCGGGGAAAGAACAGCCACCACGAGTTCGCGATGGCTTCGGGCGAGATGAGCCCGGCGGAGTTCACCGCATTCCTGCGCACCGTTTTCCGCAACTGCGTGCGCTTCTCGGTCGCCGGTTCGATCCATTATCAGTGCATGGACTGGCGCCACATGCGCGAAATGCTCGATGCCTCCGATGGCGTCTATACCGAGCTCAAGCAGCTCCTCGTCTGGAACAAGCAGACGGGTGCGATGGGCAGCTTCTACCGGTCGCAGCATGAACTGATATTCGCCTTCAAGTCAGGCCGTTCCCGCCACATCAACAATTTCGGGCTGGGTGAGAGCAGGTATAGGACGAACGTGCTCGACTATCCGGGTGCCAGCACCTTCCACAAAGGTCGGCAGGCGGACCTGGAACCGAGCGCAGGCACCGGGATCATCGCTTCGCTTGCCAAGGGCGCGGTCAAGGATCTGATCCTCAACGAACTCGAGCCAACCCGCGCCG
>CAYOZY010000127.1:0-8469 GCA_964408525.1 uncultured Sphingobium sp.
TCATGACCTTCAACTTCGCCATGCAGGCGATCGACCAGATCATCAATTCGGCGGCCAAGACCAACTATATGTCGGGCGGTCAGATGCGCTGTCCGGTCGTGTTTCGCGGTCCCAATGGCGCTGCGAGCCGCGTCGCTGCGCAGCACAGCCAGAATTATGCGCCATGGTATGCGGCAGTGCCGGGCCTGATCGTGATCGCGCCCTATGACGCGGCGGACGCCAAGGGGCTGTTGAAGGCGGCGATACGCTGCCCCGACCCGGTGGTTTTCCTCGAAAATGAGCTGGTCTATGGCCGCAGCTTCGATGTGCCCGTGCTTGACGACCATGTGCTGCCCATCGGCAAGGCAAGGGTGATGCGCGAGGGGCACGAGGTGACGCTGGTGAGCTATTCCATCGGTGTCGGCGTCGCGCTGGAAGCGGCAGAGGCGCTGTCGGCAGAGGGAATTTCAGCCGAGGTGATCGATCTGCGCACGCTGCGTCCGCTCGACACCGCGACGGTGCTGGCCAGCCTCAGGAAAACCAACCGCCTTGTTGTGGTGGAGGAAGGCTGGCCAGCCTGCTCGATCGCCAGCGAGATTGCGGCAGTGGTGATGGAGCAGGGCTTCGATGATCTCGATGCGCCGGTTCTGCGCGTGACCAACGAGGACGTGCCGCTGCCCTATGCCGCGAATCTTGAGAAGGCGGCGCTCATTGATACGGCCCGCGTGGTCGCGGCAGTGAGAAAGGTTTGCAATCGCTGAACGGGGCAGTAGGGAAGCTCCGCTTCCCGCCCGTCAACAGGTTGAAGGCGTTACCGCTTCGGTATTGTAGATCTGCGAAACGTCGCGGTCGTCGCGCACCATCATCGCCGCCACCGTGTTGATGTCGCGGTAGGTCATGATGCCGAACATTTCCGGGCGCACGACCGGGAAAATCGGTTCATAGCGATAATGCACCTCGACGAAGATGACCGAATTGTTCGCCGGTGCGTAGACCTGCCTTCCGGTCGGTCCCATACCTGAGAGGTTATTCGCACCCTGTGCGCCATATTGCGGGGTGTAGGAGGTAGCCTGGCCATAGCAGCGCTGCCAGTGGATATAGTTTTTGCCGACGTTAACGGGGTCCGGCTCAAGACTGGAGATGATGATCCGCGCCTTCGGATTGGCGACGCGGGTGTCATTCGCCTGACGTTCCGAGGAAAGGCCGTTGATGTTGAGCGAGCCACCCTGCGCCAGCGCGCCCTGCAAGAGATCGTTGATCTGCGCCTCGGTGATTTTCTTTGATTGTAGCAGGTTGCCTTCGCCCATGCGCGAGGCGTTGTCGGCCACTTGCAGGGCCAGAGCGGAAACCCGCATTTTCGTGATCGAATAATTGGCAAGCTCGGTTCCTCCGCTGATCATCAGCAGAAGCAGAGGCGCCGAGAAGCCAAACTCGACGAGGCTCATCGCACTTTCATCCCGGCGGATGCAGAAAAGGCGGGAAATCATGGCACGGAAAGAGGGACGCCGATTTCTCATGGGCATGTCTGTGGCGCTAGAGAGCCTGTAGGAACCGTCTGGTCGCCGAAGGGCTGGTTGGCCAGCACCGTGCGCGAGGTGAGGTTCACATTCGGCGAAAGGCCAATGAGTTTCGTCACGGGGAACATGCGCGTGAAGCTCATGTTCACGGTGTAAACGACGACATCCTTCGCGCCGCCTTGTCCCTGGCTGCCGCCGCGCGCATCATAGACGCCGTTGAAATTGGCGTCGATCCATGTCTCCGCCGTTTCGCACACGCCATTGGCGTTCGCATCTTCCGGCTGCTGTGCCTGCGCCTTGGTGAAACTCTGATAGAATTCCCGACTGATGGTGATCGTCGCTGTCTTGTTGAGGTTCAGAAGCGCAGTGCGAACCTTGGTGTCGATTGCCGTCTGCTTCGCCGTTTCACCGCCGGTTTCCAGCGAGGCACCGCGCGCCGCTTTCTGGATTTCGCCATTCATCACGGACTGGATGTAAAGCGTATAACCGGCATCCAGCCCTCCCATCAGCATGATGAGAAAGGCCGGGGCAATCGCCGCGAATTCAACCGCAGCGATGCCTCGTTCCTCTTGTTTCAGCCGGGACCAGAAGCGCATGGCCATGTCCTCAGTTCGTCAGCCGGAGCTGGGAGATCTTGTCCGCGATATTGCGGAACTGGGTGATCAGCGATGTCGTGTCCGACGCCTGGAAGAAATAGGCCGGACTTGTCGCGCAGGCGGTGAGCCGTGTTACGGTCGGGCCGGTGACGCCGCTTCCATAGGAAATCACCCAGAGCGTGATGCCTTTGTTCTTTATCGCGGTGCAAAGCGCCGCGGCGCGAGCATTGTTGTTGGCCTCCAGATTATTCTCGAAATTGGTGATATCGGTCGAAGTGTTTCCTGCTGGCGTTACTTGCCGCCTGTCCCACCATTCGATGCCGTAGCTCGCATAGTTGTTAAAGGTGTTGGCGGTGTCGCCGTCGGTCATGAAGATCATGTGACGCTGAATTTGCGCGCCGCCCGGCGTCGTGGCGTTTTCGCTGGCGAAAATGCCGGTGGGCGACATCAGGCGGGCGCCCCAGAGCAGACCGATGTCATGATAGGTGTTGCCGTTCGGGATCAGCGTGTTCACATAATCGCGCATGGCGTCTGCGCCGGTGGTTCCGGTATATTGGGTCAGCTTGCGCGAGGGTGTTACGCCGCAGTTGGAGAAGCCGAGGTTACGGCTCAGGCTGGTTGTTCCAGTGACATCCGCCGTCGTTTCCGTGCCCGACCCGCCCGTTCTGCGCGCCCAGACGGCGGAGTCGAGCGCCGGCGCCCAGCGCGTATTGTCGTCGCTGGTGGAAGGCACGCCGTCGATATCCATGTCGTTGGCGGTGGCGGGGGATGACGGGTAACTGTTCCAGTCGTCTGACGGATTCCCGTCCGTGTTCAGGAACGTCCTGCGCTCCTGGATGCAGCCTGCCCAGCTCGCGCTCATGTTCGCGAGAACCTTGAGCGTGGTGTTACTGTTGGAGCCGGAAAGCTTCACGGTCGCGCCATTGGTTTCGCTGAGCGGCAGGTCGACCGAGCTGTTCCAGTTCGAGCCGCCATTTTTCAGCGCGGAGACATTGAGCGACACGGCCTTGTAGGTCCAGTAGTCGATCGTCGTATGAGGCGTCCATGTGATAGGAACGCTCGATGTGCCGCTGCGCGTCAGCGAATAGTTATAGTTACCGCTTTTTTGCAGCCTGCATTTGTTGCTGCTCGTATTCCATTTATAGCGATAGCCCACGGCCGTGCGGTCGTCGTCCTGATTATAGGTCACGGTTTGCGACGATGCCGGATGAGTCGGCGGGCTGTTCGTTCTGCTCTGCTCGACAGCGGTCTGCACATTGGCGCCGCTATTGGTGTATTCGACGATGCCATTGGCGTTGTTGAGCTGAGGGCAGGTCGTCGAATTCTTGCCGCCGGGCTGTTTGGTGTAGCTGGTGCCGTTGACCGTGACCGAGCCGCCCCCGCTTATGTCGCTCCAGCCCGAATAGGTGCTGGAATTGCCGAGGTTCGTCGGCGCGGACGACCAGCTGCCCCAGCTCGTGCTGCCTTCCGTGCCGAGCGACCACGCCTGCACATCGAGATAATGCGGTTCGCGCGACTGATAGGTTGCGCTGTTGACGAAATAATCGTTGGGCAGCAGCTTGCCGGTGTTGACCATATGGTCATAGTTGACGAAGCCGAAACGAAGCTGGACGTTGTTGGAAAGACCGCCTGAAGGATTCGCAGTCGTGCCACATTCCGCAGGCGTCACATCGTCTATGTCCTGCTTCGCCAGAGCTTCATAAAAACATTTGACCGCGCGCTTCAGGCCGTTGATCTTGGCATCATAGCGTGCGCGATTGGTCGCGTTGTTCGAGCAGAAGCTCTCCGAGATCAGACATGCCATGGAGCCGGAATTGTCGAGCACGAACATCACGTCCGTATTGGGGATGCGCATCATGCCGTCGCAGGTGACGGAGATGGTTTTCGTTGGCCTGCCGAACAGGCGCATGATCGTCATCGGCACCTGAGCCGAAACCGCGCCCGTCACCGTGCCGCCACTTTCGGTGAACGACCGGGTTTCGTTTTGCGAGCCGAAAGATCCGCTTTCGAAGTTGAGCGCAAAGGCTTTCTCCGCGCTGGTGTTGGCGGCGTTGGAGTTGTCGCTCCACGCGCCATTGCCCATGACGCGGCGGCCAGCGAGGGCGCCTGCATCGCACGCGGCCTGAAGGCGGGATTTGACGGCATACATGCGCGCCATGTCGACCGCGCCGCCGACCATGCCGAGCAGTGGGAAGGTCGCGGCAGCCGTCATGGCCAGCACATTACCGGCCTCGTTGCGGCCCAGGCGCGAGAGAAAGCCCTTTTGCGCGTCAATATTCCGTGCCATGCGAATACCTGTCCTAGCCGTAGGGGCGCCGACACCCGATTTGCGCGCGCACGATTGTGCAGGCACAAACCTGTGTCGGCTGACCCTGCACAATTAGGCGCTATGGTTTAACAATTGGTTGTGGCCGAAGGTTAGCAAGGGGTTAGCAATTGGACGCAACGCCGCGGATTTCGCCGGTTCAGAGGGTGCTGCTTGGGGCGGCGGGGAGGCACGCGGAGCGCGCGGCATGGGCCTTTACACTCGACAATGAGTGCGCGCATATCGCCCGCATGGCGCGCGAACCGATCATGGCGCAGCTCAGGCTGGCATGGTGGCGCGATGCCCTGTCGGCGGATCAGGCGAGGCCGGAGCATCGCACCGATATGACCGATGCGATCCGCGCGCTGCCCGGTTTCGTAGATATGCGCGAGGCGTTGATTACCATGATCGATGGCTGGGAGGAGCTGATCGTCGATGACAGCGCGGATCGGGCCACGATGCTGGCGGCCTATGCGCGCGGGCGTGGCGACGGGTTGTTCGGAGCGCTGGCGCTTGATGGTCAGCATGCCGGAGGAAGAGTCTGGGCGCTTTGGGATCTGGCTGGGCATAGCAGCGATGCGGCGCTGGCGAGCGCGGCGATCGAGGCTGCACGGGAGTTGCTTCGGGCGGAGATTGGGCGCCCCCGCCTGCCGCGCATGCTGGCAATGATGGCGAAAGTCTCGCGCGACGATGTGGCGCGGGGCAGGGGGGCGCCGGTCGGTCTCACTATCGGCCTTTATGCCCGGCTGCTGCGCGCGCAGTTTTTATCGCGATAGCCTCTGGCGCGCGGCGATTTAGCCAATATGATCGGGCCGATGGGATGGGAAGCATGAGCCGATTTGTCGCGGGGGCGGTCGCCAGCCTTTTGCTGGTCACGGGTGGCCTGTTCTGGTGGCAGGGGCATGCCGAGAGCCAGCGGCCATTGTCGGCGCCGCAACCCTTTGTGCCGGGGCCGCTCGAAGCTCTGCCGAAGGGCGATGAGAGCGCGATGGGTGCCGCGCCGCCGATGCCGCCTGAAGCGCGCGCGGAGGACAGGGAGGCGAAGCGCTTCGGCAAATATGACCGCGACCGCGATGGTGCGATCACGCGGATCGAGATGATGTCGAGCCGGACGAAGGAATTCAAAAAACTCGATACGGACGGCAACAACCTGTTGAGCTTCGAGGAGTGGGCGGTCAAAACATCGGATCGTTTTGCAGGCGCGGATGCGAACCGGGACGGCAAGCTGACGCGCACGGAGTTCGCGATGACTGCGCCAAAGGACAGCCCCAAGCCGAAGTGCAGGTGCTAGCCGGTCAGGCGGGTTCGAGGAGGCTCCGATCCTGCATCCACGCCGCAAAGTCGGCGCGGGCGCGTTGTGTATAGGCGAGCTTGCGGTCCTTCTTTTTCGTCGCTTCGTTTGGCGGTGGCATCAGGCCAAAGTTCACATTCATGGGTTGGAAATGCTGGACATCGCCTCCGGTGACATGGCTGAGCAGTGCGCCCAGCGCAGTCGTGACGGGGGGAGGAGAAAGGTTTTTCCCCTGCAATTCCGCAACCGCGAAGCGCGCGGCGATCAGGCCGATGGCGGCGCTCTCCACATATCCCTCACATCCCGTCATCTGCCCGGCGAAGCGGATATGCGGCGCGGATTTAAGGCGCAGCGTCGCGTCCAGTAATTTGGGAGACCGGAGGAAAGTGTTGCGGTGCAAGCCCCCCAACCGTGCGAACTCCGCCTTTTCCAGCCCCGGTATGGTGCGGAAAAGCTCGACCTGCGCGGCGTGTTTCAACTTGGTCTGAAAACCCACCATGTTCCATAGTGTGCCGAGCGCATTGTCTTGCCTTAGCTGCACCACGGCGTAGGGCCAGCGCCCGGTGCGCGGATTGTCGAGACCCATCGGCTTCATAGGCCCATGGCGCAGGGTTTCCGGACCGCGCGAGGCCATTACCTCGATCGGCATGCAGCCCTCGAAATAGGGCGTGTCCATTTCCCATTGCTTGAACTCGGTCTTCGGACCATCGAGCAATCCTTGCACGAAAGCCTGATATTGCTCCTTGTCCATGGGGCAGTTGATATAATCCTTGCCCTCGCCACCGCCGGGGCCGATCTTGTCCCAGCGGTTCGCCATCCAGCAAACTTCCATATCGATGCTGTCGCGATAGACGATAGGCGCGATGGCATCGAAGAAGGCAAGGGACTCAGCGCCGGTCGCCGCGCCTATGGAGGCAGCAAGCGCGCCCGCGGTCAAAGGCCCGGTAGCGACGATGGTCATGCCGGAGGAGGGCAGGGCGTCTATGCGCTCGCGCACGACCGCGATATTGGGATGGGCGGAGAGGGCGGCGGTGATACCCGCGGAGAAGATGTCTCGGTCCACCGCCAGAGCCGACCCGGCGGGCACCTTGGCGGGTTCGGCTTGGCGCATTATCAGCGAGCCAAGATCTCGCATTTCCTGATGGAGCAGGCCGACAGCATTTTTTTCGGCATCGTCTGATCTAAAGCTGTTGGAACAGACCAGTTCGGCGAGGCCGTCCGTCTGGTGTGCTGGAGTCATATCGCCTGAACCACGCATTTCGGACAGGCGCACCTTCACGCCCGCCTGAGCCAGTTGCCACGCGGCCTCCGACCCGGCCAGCCCGCCGCCGATGATGTGGAATTGATGGGTCACGCCTTCAAAACCCCGCCGGGAAGATATGCCGCCCCTCGCCATCGAGGAGGAGCTTCGCCTTGGTGGTGACCGCGCTCATCGGAATGACGCCATAAACATGGGGGAAGAGCGCGCCGCCGCGCGACGGCTCCCATTTCACGGCTTCGCCCAACGCCGCGAGATCAACCATTGCGAGGATGAGGTCATCCTGTCCGGCAAAATGCTTCGCGGCGGTTTCAGCGACCTGATCGCGGGCGGAGAGGTGGATAAAGCCGTCGGCGATATCTACAGGCGCGCCGGTGAAGACGCCATCGGCGCGCCATTGCTCCCACTGTTCGCGGGTCAGGATCTTGTATGCGAAAAGCTCGGTCATTCGCTCGCGGGTGAGGTTTCCGCTTCGCCGCTCTCATCCTCGCCGCTGTCCTCGATCTTCGCGGCGGAGACCACATGTTCATTGTCTGCGACATTGAACAGGCGCACGCCCGCCGACCCGCGGCCGATCACCCGCATGCTGTCGAGCCCCATGCGGATGAGCTTCGCCTGATCGGTGACGAGCATGAGATGGTCGTCCTTCTTCGCCGGGAAGCTGGCGAGCACAGGTCCGTTGCGGGAGATATTGTCGATATTGGTGATGCCCTGTCCGCCGCGATTGGTGCGACGATATTCATAGGCGGAGCTGAGTTTGCCATAGCCATTGGCGCATACGGTCAGGATGAACTGTTCCTTCTCCGCCATCTCCGCGAAGCGTTCGGGGCTGAGGTCAGGTTCACCTTCCTTCTCCGCCTTCCAAGGGGCGAACCGCAGATAGGCCTCGCGCTCCTCGGCGGAAGCGCCCACCCGGTGGATGACCGAAAGCGAAATCACCTCGTCGCCTTTGCGCAGGGTCATGCCGCGAACGCCTGTCGAGGTGCGGCTCTGGAATTCGCGCACATCGTCGGCGGCGAAGCGGATCGCCTTGCCCTGCCGTGTGGCGAGCAGCACATCGTCCTCTTCCGTCAGCAGGCGGACACCGATCAGGTGATCGTCCGATCCTTCGTCGAAGCGCATCGCGATCTTGCCGTTCGATGGGATGTTTGCAAAGGCATCCATGCTGTTGCGCCGCACCGTACCATTGGCGGTGGCGAACATGACGTGCAGGTCTTTCCAGCTTTCCTCGTCTTCGGGCAGCGGCAGCACGGTCTGGATCGTCTCGCCCTCTGCCAGCGGCAGCAGGTTGATCATCGGTCGTCCGCGTGTCGCCGGGCCGCCTTCGGGCAGGCGCCAGACCTTCATGCGGTAGACCTTGCCGGCGGTCGAGAAGAACAACACCGGCGTATGCGTGCTGGTGACGAACAGCTCGGTGACGGCGTCCTCGTCCTTCGTCGCCATGCCTGCGCGACCCTTGCCGCCGCGCCCCTGCGCCCGGAAGGTGTCGAGGCTGGTGCGCTTGATATAGCCCTGCATGGTCA
>CAYOZY010000128.1:0-8378 GCA_964408525.1 uncultured Sphingobium sp.
ATCGCCGCGCGCGATCCGCTGGTGAGGGGGGCATAGCCATTGGCTGCCTGAAATATGCTGCCATTGGCTATGGGTGCTTCGGGCGCGGGCGCTGAATAGGTCGGAGCATATGCGACCGCATCCGCCTTGTGCTTTTTCGCGAAGGCGGGCTGAACAACGACGGCGAGCGCGACGGAAACGAGCAGAAGGGAGGTGCGCATGTGTATGGTCATCCTCACAGCTGCTGGTTCACATATTGCAGCATTTCGTCTGTCGACTTGATCATCTTGCTGTTCACCTCATAGGCGCGCTGTGTTTCGATCATGTCGACCAGTTCCTCGACGATATTGACGTTCGAGGCTTCGAGATTGCCCTGCGAAATCGTGCCGCGCCCGTCGAGGCCGGCGATGCCCGTCTGGGGTGCGCCGCTCGCGGCCGTTTCGATCAGGTTGTTGCCGCCGACATTTTGCAACCCCGAAGGGTTGGTGAAGTTCGCCAGCTCGATCTGGCCGAGGTTGGTGGGCGTGCTCTGACCGGCGGTCACGGCTGAGACGGTGCCGTCATTGCCGATGGTGATCGAGACGGTGCCTTCGGGAATCTGGATTTGCGGCACCAGCGGCAGGCCGTCGCTGTTGACGAGCGTGCCCTCCGCCGTGCGGCTGAAATGCCCATCGCGGGTGTAGGCGATGATGCCGTCAGGACGCTGGAGCTGGAAATAGCCCGAACCCTGAATGGCGAGATCGAGCGCGCTGCCGGTGGCGTTCAATGTGCCCTGGGTGTCGATGCGGCTGGTGCCGGCGAGCGAAACGCCGGTGCCGAGCGACAGGCCGGTGGCGAATTTATTCTCGCTGTCCGAAGCCGCGCCCGCCGCGATGAGCTGCTGATAGGCCAGCGCCTGAAAATCCGCGCGATCCCGCTTGAAGCCGGTGGTGTTCACGTTCGCGAGGTTGTTCGCGATCACCTGCATTTTGGTGTTCTGCGCGTCGAGGCCGGAGCGGGCGACGTGGAGGGCGGCGTTGGTCATGATTTCAGTCCTCGTTCAATCTTGGTCCCTTGCGGGGCTTAGTCCGGTTGGAGCGATCAGGCTCCGGGCAGGCGCATCAGGCTCGCGCCGCCATCGTCTATCTGTTTGGCGGTATCGATCATCTTGACCTGCGTTTCCCAAGAGCGGCTGGCCTCGATCATCTGCACCAGCGCATATGTCGCGTTGACGTTCGATCCTTCGAGAGCGCCCGGCGTGACCCTGCCTAGCGGATCGGTCGGCAGGATGCCTCCATGAACCTCGCGGAACAGGCCATCCAGCCCTTTGGCGATCTGCGATCCCGCGGGGTTGGCGAGCTTGAGCTGATCGACCTGTTGCGGCGCCTTGGGGTCGCCGCCGCGCGGCACGATGGAGATGCCGCCATCCTTGGCTATGGCGATGCTGTCGAAGGGCGGCAGGGTGACAGGGCCGCTTGCGCCGATCACGGGGAGTCCATCCCCCGTGGTCAGCAGGCCGCTGTCACTCATTTTCAGGTCGCCGCGCCGGGTATAGGCTTCGCTGCCGTCGTTCGACTGAACGGCCAGCATGGCTTCGCCGTCTATTGCGACATCGAGCGGATTGCCGGTGGTGACGACCGAACCCTGCGCCATGTTCGCGCCGAGCACCTGCTCTGCGGTCTGGGCGCGCGTCTGATAGGTCTGACCATTGATCCACTGGGTGGTGGCATTGGCGATTTCCGCGCGAAAGCCCGTGGTGTTTGCGTTCGCAAGGTTGTTCGCAATCGTGCTCTGGCGCGACATCGCCGCGCGCATTGCCGTCAGTGCCGTATTGACCAACCGATCCATGGTTCAGACCCTCAAACTGGTTCGGCTGCGCTTAGTTGCGCAGGTTGATGATGGCGTTCGAGATGGTCGAAGAGGTTTCGATCGCCTTTGCGTTCGCCTGGAAGTTGCGCTGAGCTGAGATCAGCGCCACCAGCTCTTCGGTGATATCCACGTTGGAGCGTTCGAGCGCGCCCGAACGGATCGCACCGTAAAGGCCACCATTTGCCTGACCATAGACGGGGGCGCCCGAAGCCAGCGTCGATTCCCAGTGCGCGTCGCCCTTCTGGCGCAAGCCTTCGTTCGACGGAAAGGCCGCCATGGCGATGCTGCCGAGAATCTGGGTGGTCGAATCCGCGAAAGTGGCGGTGATGACGCCTTCAACCGATACGCCGACCGACGAGAGCTGAATGGTCGGGTCGCTGGGCTTGGTCAGCGGGATCTGCACGTCGGACTGGGTGGTCGTGAAGCTGCTGGTTGCAGTGTCATAGGTGAAAACCTGAAGGCGCCCACCAACCGTGTCGGTGATATAGCGCTGGTCATCGAGCGAGAACGAACCGTTGCGGGTGTAGCTCGTCTGATTGTTCGGAGCTGGCGTCTTGACCGTGAAGAACGCTTCACCCGTGATCGCGAGGTCGAGCGTCTTGTCGGTGGTTTCGACGGTGCCCTGCGTGAACTGCTGCTGGATGCCGTTGATGCGCGTGCCCTGACCGGCAACCTGCGTCGTGGTCTGCATCGGCGCGGCGGCGAAGATGTCGCCGAAGTTGGTGCGGCTCTTCTTGAACGCGGTCGAGTTCACGTTGGCGACGTTGTTCGAAATCGTCGCGAGGTCGGACTGGGCGGCCTTGAGGCCGGTGAGGGATGTATAGAAGGACATGGACTAGGCTCCTTGGTTGTAATGAGTTGATAGTCAGGTGAGCTTGAGCGCCTGGGCAGGGCTGAACTTGCCCAGAGGGGTGATGAGCTGGCTCGCCGAGCCATCGGCGGGCGACTGAACAGCGGCGATGCTGGCCCATGTGGCGACATTGGTGGGCGATGCTCCGCGCACCTGCACCTGCATGGTCTGACCGGCGATATAATTGCCGGCGCCATCCGTGCCGTCCCAATAGAAGGGAACGTCGCCAGCCTTCTGCGCGCCGAGGTCTATCGAGTGCAGGGTCTGGCCATTGCCATCGACGAAATCGAGGCTGACAGCGTTCGCATCCTGCGCCAGAGTGAACTGGCCGGCATATTGGCCTTGCGCATCCGGCGCGGCGAGGTTGCTCGTCACCAGCATCGAGCGGCCGATCCAGCTTGCGGCGTCGCCGAGGCGGCTGCCCGCGAGCTGCGCCTCTATGCTCTTGAGCGACACGTTCATTTCCGCGATGCCGCTGGTATTGCTGATCGTCGCCATCTGCGCGACCATCTGGGCGTTGTCCATGGGGTTGAACGGGTCTTGCGTCTTGAGCTGCGCGGTGAGCAGCGTCAGAAAATCGGTCTGCGCCAGACTTTGCTGCTTCACGCCGGTCGATTTCTGGGTCAGGCTATCGGCGCTGCCTACAAAGGTGGTGGTGCCGTTGCTGGTTGTCGTGGTTACGGTCATTTGCCCATCCTTACGGTATCGAGGATCAGGGATTTGGCGGTCTGGAGGACCTGCACATTATTCTGATACATGCGCGCGGCTTCGATCATGTCGACCAGCTCCGCGCTGCTGTCGACCGCCGCCTCCCACACATTGCCGTCCCTGTCGGCCAGAGGATGATTGGGGTCATAGCGCTTCACCGGCTTGGCGTCGGTGGTGACGACATTCTCGACCTTCACGGTCGAAAGCCCCGGCTTTTCGGTAACGGTGCGGAACACCGGCTTGATCGCGCGATAGGCCTCCCGCTCGCTGCCGACGACATTGCCGGCGTTCGCCATGTTGGAAGCGGTCGCGTTCAGCCGCACGAGCTGCGCCGACATGGCGCGGCCCGAAATATCGAAAACGCTCATGGGATTATCGGCCATGGTCATTCTCCTCGCAGTGCACGGGTGATGGTGTTGATGCGCGATTCGAGGAAGGAGAGGGTCGTGCTGTATTTGACCGCGTTCTCCGCGAAGAGCGTCTGCTCGGTCGAAAGCTCGACCGTATTGCCATCAAGGCTGGGCTGAAGCGGGATGCGATAGCCCATGGCGCCGTTCATGGCCTGCTTGACCTCGGTGCCCTTGTCGGTGGCGTCCCGCAGCGCCTGCTCGAAATCTATGTCGCGCGCCTTGAAACCGGGGGTCGAGGCGTTGGCGATGTTGGAAGCAAGCAGGTTCAGCCGCTGCGAGCGAAGCTCCAGCGCCTTTCCGTGCAGTCCGAACAATCCGTCTTCCAGGCTCATCTTTTTTCGTCCGACCTCTAAAACTTGCTGAACCGGCGCCGTTCTACCCCAATGGATTGCCGGGCAGGTTCATCCAGTCAGATAAAAGCAAAGGCCGTGCCAATTTCGCGAATTGACGGATTTGCTGGGGTTTTTGAGCATCACTCCCTTGGCGGACATCCTCGTCCGGCAAGAGCGGCAGATTTTTGCCGGTGGGCGGCAATGTTTTGCCGTCTCATTTTGGTAAGGATGAGCTTTTGCCCTTTGGTAAGACATGTCCGGCATGATGAGAGTGCGAAGAGGCCAAGATACACATGCAAGTGCTGATCCATCTGTTCAATCCGCTCACCTTGGCCGCGATGCTGCTGGGATGCGCTCTCGTTGCGGTGGTTCAGAACGGCCCGCGCGGATTTTTCCGCGCTTTTTCCGCGCTTTCCGCCTTCTGGCGGGCCGATCCTGAGCGCGACATGCTGCTCGCCCGCGCGACGATGACCAAGGTCGATCATATCGCGGGGCTACGCGGCCTCCAGTGCACGGATCGGGTGCGCGCCGCCAATCCGTTCCTTGCTGCCGCGATCCGCAAGCTCGCAGACACCGAGAATGTCGACCGTTTCGAGATGTGGGCGGAACAGACGCTCGATGACCGGCGCGCGCGCCACGAAAAGGTTCATAAATTCTGGCTTTCGGTGGCGGACACCGCCCCGGCGCTCGGCATGGCGGGAACGATCATTGGCCTCATTGCGATGTTCGCGGCCATGGACGATCCGGCCTCCATCGGCCCGGCCATGGCGCTCGCGTTGCTGACGACCCTTTACGGCCTTGTCATCGCCAACATCATCGCCGCGCCGATCGCCGCGCGTCTCGCCGATCTTTCCGAACGCGAGCTGGCCTGGCAGACCGAGCTGTGCAGCCGCATGTTGCGCATCGCCCGTCGCGAGACCGCGCCGGTGCGCCGCGCCGCCATCCGCGAGGTGGCATGAAAGCGGGAGCTGTGGCGCTCGCCGCCGGTCGTCGGGGTCGCTGGGCGCTGAGTTTCGCCGATCTTTCTCTTCTGCTGCTGGGCTTTTTCGTTCTGCTTCATGCGAGCGGCGGTCGCCAGCAGGAGATTGTCGGTGGCGTCGCGGAGCAATTTGGCGCGCCCTCGCTTCAGGGTGAACAACTTGCGGCCGCGAAGCTGTTCGAGCCGGGCGAAGCCATGCTGAGCAAGGCGGGGCAGGCGCAGATTGCGCTGGTTGCCGCCAAATATGCGAAATCAGTCAAGCGCCTTGAAATCCGTTCGGTGGGGCTGGATCGCGCGGCGAACCGCTTTGATACATGGGATCTGGCCGCTGCTCGCCTCGGTGCGGTCGCGCGAGCGCTGGTTGCGGGCGGTGTGGCGGCGGATCATATCGTCATTCGCGGCCTCGATCAGCAGAGCGAGAGCAAGGCTGGGCAGGTTCTCGTCATCCGTGCGCGATGATGGTTGAAACGCGCCTCCGCTCGGGCTCCTGAAACCACGGCAAGAATTGCTTAACCATATTCCGATTAGATTCCGTGCGCAAATAGATCGGGAGAAGGTTCGTGTCGCAAAATGTCGCCAGAGTGAGTGTCATCGCCGCCGCCATGGGCCTTTCGGTTTCGGCGCAGGCGCAGCAATTCGAAAATCTCGACCGTCTTGACAGCCTCGTCGCGATGACCGTCGGCGCCAATATCGGCATGCCCGGCGGGCCGGTCGCGCCGGTCGACCGCCGCCTCCGCCTCGCCCCGTGCCCGCAGACGCCGCAGGTGTCCGGCCCGGTATTCGGCGCGGCGATGGTGGAGTGCAAGGCGCTCGGATGGCGCATCCGCGTGCCCCTCATGCCCGGTGGCGAGACGGCTTCGGCGTCCGCGCAAATGGCGCGCAGCGCTTATGGCCGCCCGGTTGTGGCGGCCCCTGCCAGGCCGATCATCAAGCGCGGCGACCCGGTGCAACTGGTCGCGGGCGGCGCGAGCTTCTCCGTTTCGCGCATGATGATCGCCGATGAAGATGGCGCCGTGGGCGACGTGATCCGCGTGCGTGAGGACAGAAAAGCCGATCCGGTTCTGGCGCAGGTCATGGAAAGCGGTATTGTTCGCGCTCCGGGGTTTAAAGAAAATTGAAACCTGCCGTATATTAGAACCGGTATTCGGAAAGGACAGTAAACGATGATCAAGTCGGTAGGCCCGTCCGTGGGATCGCCCGTCGATCTGGCGAAGCTGCGCGAGGGAAGCAAATCCCGCGCGGCGGAGAAGATCGGCCATGGCAATGCCGTGGCTGCCGCGGCTTCGAGCAAAGCGACACCCATCGCCCGTATGGCCGCCGAAGGCGCGCCGGTCGATATGGATCATGTCGCCGCGATCAAGGCTGCCATCGCGCAGGGCAAATATCCGGTCGATCCGGAAAAGATTGCCGAGAGCATGATCTCGCTCGATCTGGGCGAGTGATGGCCACAGGCGTCGCTTCCATCGATGCGCTATACGAGGCGTTTGGCGATCTTCGCCGGGCGCTCGACGCGCAGGACGCGAGCGCGATCAACGCTGCCAACAGCGCGGTGAAGGCTGCGACGGATGCGGTTCGCGCCCAGGGCGCCTGGAAAATGGACCCGGCGCTTAACGAAAAGCTCAGTGCGCTCATGCCGATGATCGAATCGGCGCGGGTTCGGGTCAATCTCGCCTCGGACGATGTGCGCCAGCGCATCGGCATGCTCGCAGACCGCGGCGCGCAGGGCACCGCGCTCACCTACGGGCGGTAAGGCTTTCTCCAGCCTCGGCCAAATTTCTCACCGCCGCGTTAACCATATATTCGGTAAATCTCCTGCTTAATGGGGTCCGCTAGCAATCGGGGACCACAAAGTGTCAGGCTTTGCCGACTTCACAATATCAGGCAGTGGTGGGGGCCGCGAACGCGACCGCGTCACCAATGCGATCGCGCTGGCCAGCCGTCGCACCGGCATGGACTTCGGCTATCTGCTGGGTCAGGCCAAGATCGAATCGAGCCTCAATCCCAATGCCCGCGCCGCGACGTCCTCGGCCACGGGGCTTTATCAGTTCGTCGATCAGAGCTGGCTCGGCGTCATCAGCCAGCATGGCCAGCAATATGGGCTGGGCTGGGCGGCGAACGCCATCGGCCAGACCTCTTCGGGCCGCTATTTTGTCGCGGACCCGCAGCTCCGTCAGCAGATCCTAGACCTGCGCAACCACCCGGAAACAGCGTCCGTCATGGCGGCGGAGCATGCCGCCGACAACAAGGCGACGCTGGAACGGCAACTGGGGCGCGAAGCGCGGCCGGTCGACCTTTATCTCGCCCATTTCCTTGGTGTGGGCGGCGCGAGCAAATTTCTTCAGGTGCACGACAGCAACCCCAGTGCTGCTGCTGCCCCGCTGTTTCCGGCGGCGGCCCGCGCCAACCGCTCGATATTTTATGATCGCGCCGGTTATCCGCGCAGTTTCGCCGACATCCGCAACACTTTCGCGGGCAAGCTGGAGCGCGGTGTGGCGGGTGCGCTGGGACAGCCCGGTTCGAGCTGGTCCGTGCCGCAGGATGATGGTTATGACCTTCCTGATATTCCCGACGGCCAGACCGTGCAGCCTGCCGATTATGTCCGCGCCGAGACGGAGCGGCTGCAACAGACCATCTCCGGCGAGGACTTGATCCGCCCGCAGCCCGCGACCGCGCGGCTCGCCTATCTGATGCTCGCTACTCTGGGCCGATAAGAGAAAAAGGTAATCTCCTGAAATGACTCGCAGCGAAGTGAACGGGAAAGTCTGGATGAGCACGGCCAAGGGCGCGATTCTGCCGATCGCGACGCTGTTGCTGGTCATGTTCATGATCGTGCCGGTGCCCTCGATCCTGCTCGATATAGGCTTTATCGGCAATATCATGATCAGCCTTGCAGTGCTGATGGTGGCGCTGAACGCTGCCAAGCCGCTCGATTTTTCCAGCTTTCCGACGGTGCTGCTGTTCGCGACACTGATGCGCCTCGCGCTGAACGTTGCCTCGACCCGCGTCGTGCTGGTCGATGGCCATACAGGCGCCGACGCCGCGGGTCTTGTCATCGAGGCCTTTGGCCACTTCCTGATCGGCGGCGATTATGTCGTCGGCCTGTTCGTGTTCGCGATCCTGATGATTATCAACCTTGTAGTCATCACCAAGGGCGCGGGCCGCGTGTCCGAAGTGTCCGCCCGCTTCACGCTGGACGCGTTGCCGGGCAAGCAGATGGCGATCGACGCGGAGATGAACGCCGGTCTCCTCACCCCCGAAGAAGCGAAAGCCCG
>CAYOZY010000129.1:0-1796 GCA_964408525.1 uncultured Sphingobium sp.
AAGGTGTCGAGGGTGGTGCGCTTGATATAGCCCTGCATGGTCACGGTCACGACCATGTCCTCGCGCTCGATCAGGTCTTCGTCCTCGATACCGTCGGCAGCGGGGGCGAGGGTCGATTTGCGCGGGGTGGCGAACTCCTTTTCGATCGCCTCGAACTCCTCGCGCATCACAGCATAGAGTTTCGCGCGATCGGCGAGGATCGAGAGATATTCGGCGATATTGGCGGCAAGCTGTTGCAGCTCGTTGCCGATCTCGTCACGGCCCAGCGCGGTCAGGCGGTGCAGGCGCAGGTCGAGGATGGCGCGCACCTGTGTCTCGCTCATCCGGTAGGCATCGCCCTCGATCTCCGTCTCGATCGCTTCGACCAGCCGGATATAGGGCGCGATCTCAGCCACCGGCCATTCGCGTATGAGCAGCTTTTCGCGGGCGTCCGCGGGGCTGGAGCTACCGCGCACAATGCGCACGACTTCATCGAGGTTGGTTACGGCGAGCACGAGGCCGAGCAAGATATGCGCCCGCTCGCGCGCCTTGTTCAGCTCGAACTTGGTGCGGCGGGTGATGACTTCTTCGCGGAACCTGATGAAGGCGTCGATGATGTCCTTGAGGTTCAGCAGTTCTGGCCGCCCGCCGCGTATGGCGAGCATGTTGGCGGGGAAGGAGGATTGTGCGGGCGTATGGCGCCAGAGCTGGTTCAGCACCACGTCGGGCGTGGCGTCGCGCTTCAGGTCGATGACGATGCGCACGCCCTCGCGGCTGGATTCATCGCGAATATCGCTGATGCCTTCGATGCGCTTGTCTTTCGCGGCCTCGGCGATTTTTTCAACCAGCCCGTTCTTGCCGGTCTGGAAGGGGATTTCGGTGAGTACGATGGAGCGACGGTCCCCGCGTCCTTCCTCCACAACATGGCGCGAGCGCATGATGATGGATCCGCGCCCGGTGGCATAGGCACTGCGCGCGCCAGACTGGCCAAGGATCAGCGCGCCAGTCGGGAAATCGGGACCGGGAACAATCTGCATCAAATCTTCCAATGAAATCATTGGATTGTCCATCGTCGCCATGCAGGCGCGCAGCACCTCGCCCAGATTATGGGGGGGCACATTGGTCGCCATGCCGACGGCGATGCCGCCCGCGCCATTGACGAGCAGATTGGGAAAGCGCGCGGGCAGGACCTGCGGCTCGCTTTCGGAAGCGTCGTAGTTTGGCGTGAAATCGACAGTATCCTTGTCGAGATCGTCGAGCAAGGCGTTGGCGACCTTGGCGAGCCGCGCCTCGGTATAGCGCATCGCCGCCGGGCTGTCCGGGTCCATGGAACCGAAATTGCCTTGACCGTCGATTAGCGGCACGCGCATCGACCAGTCCTGCGTCATGCGGGCGAGGGCGTCGTATATAGAGCTGTCGCCATGCGGGTGATATTTACCCATGACGTCGCCGACGATGCGCGCTGACTTGCGATAGGGCTTGCCTGCGACGAAACCCTGTTCATGCGCGCCGAACAGGATGCGGCGATGCACCGGCTTCAGGCCGTCGCGCACATCGGGCAGCGCGCGCGAGACGATGACAGACATCGCATAATCGAGATAACTCGACTTCATCTCATCGACGATGTCGATGGGGCTGATGTCGGAAGGTTCGGCGAGCAGTATCTCGTCGGTCAAGGCGACTCTCTTTTCGGCTTGTAAAGTGAACGAATGAGGGATCGTCCTAGCCCGTTATTGCGGCGCTGTCACCCCTCGCGCGCACGTGCGCGCGTGAGGCTGGCGCGCGCGGTGAAAGCGCGGCGAGACATGACGAAAGGC
>CAYOZY010000129.1:1806-8340 GCA_964408525.1 uncultured Sphingobium sp.
TTCGCGGCCAACGGGTCGGATTTGGCGAAAAAGCGCCTTTGGGGGTCATGACAAAGGGGGCAGTCGCGGCTATAGGCGGCATGTTCAACGCCCATTCACACAGACGCTGCTAACCCATGAACCGGGTAGCGCCATGCTGTTGCCGGAAAAATCCGGCTCAAAAGGAGATAGGATTATGCGTTTTGTTTCGCCGGTCGCACTGGGATTGATGCTGGCTTTGGGAGCGGCTTCGTTCGGAGCCGCCAGCCCAGCCGCCATGGCGAAGGAGAAGGAGGCTAAGGCAAAGGCTCCGAAGCTCAAGCCTTCTCCCGGCATTATCGCGCCCCTGCAAAAGGCGCAGAAGGCCATCGGTGCGAAGGATTTCGCGGCAGCGAAGGCCGCGCTTCCGGAGGTTGAGGCGCAAATCAAGACTCCTGACGACCGTTATTATTACAACAGCACGATGCTGAACCTCAGCATCGGCGTCAATGACGCAGCGATGCAGAATACGGCGCTCAGGGGCATGCTCGACACCGGCCTCGTGCCCGTCGAACAGGCCGGGCAGTTCAGCTCCATCGTCGCCAATAACGCTGTGAACGCCAAGGATTATGACGCTGCCATCGCCTATGCTGAAAAGGCGCGTGCGCTCAATTATAAGCCGGAACAGGTATATCCGATCCTTGCGCAAGCCATCTGGGGCAAGGCGGGCAACGACAAGGCCGAAGTCGCGCGCGGCCTCGAAGTTTTTGCGCAGGGCGTAGCGGCAATGAAAGCTGCTGGTCAGGCAGTCCCAGCGCAATGGTATCAGGTCGGCGTGTCTAAAGCCGCCGCGCTGGATGCTTTGCCGCAGCTCAGGCAATGGGCGGGTCTGGCTTATGACGCCGAACCCACGGGCGAAAACCTGCGCACCATCTTGCGCGTGTTCCAGCGTGAAAACCCGACCATGACCAACCGCGAGAATCTCGATCTGCTGAGGCTGATGCGGGTTTCGGGCGGGCTTGCGATCAAGCCGGACTATCTCGAATATGCCGAAATGGCATTCAAGGGCGGCCTGTTCGGAGAGGTCAAGTCGGTCATCGATGCCGGCCGTGTCGCGCGGGACCAGCGCACCAACCTCGTCCTGACCTCCACCGACGGCAATGATTTCTACACCGTGGCCAGTCAGCGCATCGCGGCCGACAAGGCCACTCTTGGAGCAGCTGAGCGGGACGCCGCCAAATCCGCCACCGGCAAGATCGCGGCTGCTACCGCCGACGCCTATATGGGCTATGGCGACTATGCCAAGGCGATAGCACTCTATGAGATGGCGGCACAGAAGGGCGGCGTCGATGTTGCCGAAGTGAACACCCGCATAGGCATATCGAAGGTAATGGCCGGGGATCTCTCCGGTGCGCGCTCTGACTTTGCCAAGGTTACGGGCGGATCGCGCGGCGGCCTTGCGAAGCTATGGCTGCAATATATCGACGGCAAGACCAAGGCTGCGGCGGCCCCGGCGGCAGCCAAGTCCGCATCCTGAGCGGAAAAAGAGACGAATTGAGGAGGGCGGCTGTTTCATGGCCGCCCTTTTTTTCATAGATAAGGCGCCGGAACAGAGTATGCCGGAAGTGAGAGGATGCACAATGGCCCCAGCGCGAAGCATGGTGATGATCGCGATGCTGGCGTCGATGTCGCCTGTCACGGCGCATGCGCAATCCTCTGCCGCGCCCAAATTCCGCGATGCAGTCGCGCAGGCGCAGGGGCGGCTGGCCAAGGGCGATCTGTCCAGCGCCTCGGCTTATATTTCCGGCCTGTCGCCAGCGACACCGCTTGAAAAATATATGGCGGCTTCGCTGGCGATGGAGCTGGCGACGAAGCGGGGCGATGTTCTCGCGCAACGCAAGGCGATTGCGCATGTCATCGAGAGCGGCGCAGCGCCCGAAGGGCAGATGGGTGCGCTCAACCGGGTCGCGGGCTATCTGAGTTATCAGACCGGCGCGATCGACAATGCGGTCGTCTATCTTGCGCGGGCGAGGGCGCTGGGGGAGAACGACCCGCAGACGGGGCTGATGCTGGTCGAAAGCTATGTGCGCCAGCGCAAACAAGGCGAAGCAGGCGCGTTGCTCGACGCCGTAATCACCGGGCAGATCGCGGCGGGCCAGACGGTTCCATCGAGCTGGTATGACCGGGCCTCTGCGCTCGCCTATGCCCGCAAGGACTGGGCGGGCTTTGCAAAGAATAGCGCGGGCAAGCTCTCCTCCGCTTCCATGACCGGCCCTGATTGGCGCGGGGCGACGGCAGCCTATATGGCGGGCGCGGCGCCGGAAAATGAGGCGCAGCTCGATCTTTACCGCTTGCAGGCGGCGACGGACGCGCTGGCGAGCGAACGCGATTATCAGGCCTATGCGACGCTGGCCGCGGGGCAGGGCTATGCCGCCGAAGCCAAGGCATTGGTGGAGGCCGGACAGAGCCGGGGCAAGCTCTCGAAAAATGATCCGGTCGCGTTATCGTTGACGAAAACGCTCAAGACGAAGGCGGTGGTCAATCTTGCGGCCATCAAGCTGCTTCCCGGCAAGGTTGGCAGCGTCGCCAGCGGCACGAAGGCCGCGCAAAATGGTGATGCGTTACTGGCGAACAGCCAATTTTCCGAGGCCGTGCCTTATTATCGCGCGGCACTGGAGAAAGGCGGGGTGGATCGCGACCGGGTAACGACCCGGCTGGGCATCGCGCTCGCCCGTTCGGGAGATCTGGCGGGTGCGCAGGCGACATTGGCGCAGGCGAAGGGGCGCTGGGGGCAGGTGGCGGTCTACTGGTCGGCATGGGTCGCCTCAAGGCGCACACGGACAGCCGAAAGCGCCGCGCTTCAGCCCGCGAGCTGAGGCGGTCGGCTATCGCGAAGGAACGGGAACCCCCGGCTCGTTCTTCGATGTGCGGATGGTGAGCGATGTCTTGACGCTCGCGACATTGGGCGCGGATGTCAGATGAGTGGTGAGGAACCGCTGAAAGCTCTGCAGATCGCGCGCGATGACCTTCAGAATGAAGTCAATCTCGCCATTGAGCATATGACATTCGCGCACTTCGGGCAGGGTGGCGACGTGGCTCTCAAAGGCTTTCAGATCGCTCTCGGCTTGGCTTTTCAAACTGACCATCGCGAAAACCACGATCGTATAGCCCAGCGCGGAGCCGTCGAGATCAGCATGATAGGCGCGGATGACTCCGCGATCTTCCAGCGCCTTGACCCGCCGCAGGCAGGGAGGCGCGGTCAGGCCCACTGCCTTCGCCAGATCGACATTGCTCATCCGCCCGTCCTGCTGCAACAGGGCGAGAATAGCCATATCGATGTCGTCGAGTGTGGTGGCGCTCACGGGATAATTTCCTTTCGCCGGAGTAGGCTGCACAATAATATTATTTCAAGTGATTGCAACCGTCCCACAATGCTACGGGCCGTTTTTTCTGCTGCTCCACCCCTTTCCCTGAGCGGGTGAAAGCCCTAAGCCGAAAACGGGATTAGCGAGAGATTCACCTTATCTCATGCCGAGGGAATGCTGGTGGTGCGCTTTAACGATTTGACACAGACGGTGCTAGCCGTGGAGGACAGGACGGGCCATGCCGCCGCGAGCCTGTGGCGGCAGTGCGTCGATGTTCTGGCGCAGCATGACCAGCCTGGAAAAACTCTGCTGGAACAGGAGGATCGGGTGGCGCTCGTCGGGCGGCTGCACGATCTGCGCAGCGAGTTGACCGAGGCGCAGCGTATCGCCAGCGTTGTCGAACTGGGCAGCCGGTTGCGCTCTCCAGCTTTAATCGAATTTTTCGCCAGCGATCGCCCGTCGGTCTGCGCCGCGGCTATTGCGCGGGCGCGCTTGCCCGATCTGCTTTGGCCGGTGCTGCTCTCGCGGCTGGGGCCGACCGCGCGCGGCGTGCTGCGCGGGCGGCGGGACATCGGACCCGAAACCCGGCTTGCGCTGGAGGCGTTCGGCTCGACCGATCTTGTGCTCGGCTCGCTTGCGGGGACCGCGTCGAACGATCTGGGCATAGCGGCAGTCACGGATATTTCCGGGGCCTCAGCCGCGCCAGAGGATGAGGCGGCTGTGACGGCTGAGACTTCGGTGCTTGAGCTGGAAACGATCGCACTCGTCGACAAAGGCGCCAGCCAGAGCGACCAGAGCGAAGAGCGCAGCCAGATTCGCCAGCTTGTCGAGAAGATCGAGCGTTTCACCAGCGGGCATCGCCTGCGCCCCCATGACGACGCGTCTGACGGGGAGGCTCGGGGTGAGAACATGCTTGCCCAGGCCAAGCAGCTCGATCATTTTCCATTCGAGACCGACGCCGAAGGCGCGTTCATCTGGGTGGGCGAGGCATCGCGCACGGCGCTGATCGGGCTGGGCATCGGCCAGCCCGCTCTGCCCGGAGAAACCGGGCCGGATGGCCATGTCGCAGGCGCCTTTGCCCGTCGTAGCAGCTTCCAGCATGGCCGCCTGTTCATCGGCGAAGGGCTGTATGCGGGCGAATGGAGGCTTTCGGCCGTTCCTTTCTTTGATCCGGCTTCGGGGCGCTTTCAGGGCTATCGCGGTCAGGCGCGCAGGCCGCTGGTGCATGAAGTGCCGCAACGAGTCGGCGGCGGGACCACTGCTCCGAAAAGCCAGCCTTCGCTTGATTCGATGCGCCAGATCATTCATGAGCTGCGTACGCCGCTGAACGCTATCCTCGGTTTTGCCGAAATCATCGAACAACAGCTTTTCGGCCCCGCAGGAGTTCATTATCGCGAGATGGCGGGCAATATCCTATCTGACGCGCGGCGTCTGCTCGCGGCTTTCGACGACATCGATCTCGCCGCGCGTTCGGTTTCGCCTGAAGAGGCAAAACCTGTCCGCAGCGCGGAGAGCGCGGTCGACCTCGGCCCGCTGATCGAACGGGTTTCGGCGCTTTATGAAGCTTCTCCTGCCGATGAGCGCGCCATGCCGGTGCGGATCGCCATCTCGGCCGATCTGCCCTTTGTTAATGCCGACCCGGTGCAATGCGAGCGGATGATTCAGCATCTCGCGCGCACTCTGGTGTCGCTGGCGCAGGAAGGCGAAGCGGTTCAGGGCGCGCTCTGGTTCCAGCCAGATGGTTTCGGTGGGCGCGTGATCCTTGGTTTCGACAGGCCGAAGCGTCTGCGTGGGCTGGAGGAGCATGAGATGCTCGATCCGGGCTATGGCAATGACGGTGACTGGCCGGATGCGCCGCTGCTGGGCCTCGGCTTTTCGATGCGGCTTGTGCGCAGTCTCGTGCAGGCGCAGGGCGGGTCGCTGCGTATCGAGCAGGAACGCATCTTGCTCGAACTGCCGGTGGCGGATGCTGTCGTGGATGATGTGACCGGCTGATACCGGGCAGCGGGATCGCGGCCGCGCGATCCGGTCAAGCCAATCGCAATCTTTATGCTATAAACGGAGGGCATGACTGCTCCTGTTGCCAGCCCGGATGATCTGCGCGCGCCGCCCGGTGTGGGCGATTTTATCACCTTTCCGGCGGATTTCGGCTCGCGATTCATGCTGGTGGTCGACACCGAGGAAGAGTTCGACTGGAACGCGCCGTTCGACCGGGAAAGCCGCGCGGTCACGATAACGCAGGCGATGCGGCGCGGGCAGGACTATTTTCGCGCGGCAGGTGTAAGGCCGCTTTATGTCACCGACTATCCGGTGATGGATGACCCGGCCGCTGGCACAATGCTGGGTGAATGGGCGATGGCAGGCGAGGCCGATGTCGGCGCGCATTGCCACCCCTGGGTCAATCCCCCGCATGATGAGGCGGTGAACGGCCCGAACAGCTTTGCCGGAAACCTGCCCGAAGCGCTGGAGCGGGCGAAGATCACGGCTTTGCGCGATCGTATCGCTCAGGTTACGGGCAAGGCGCCGGTGGCCTTTCGCGCGGGGCGCTATGGCGTCGGGCCGAACACCGGGGGGATATTATGCGATCTCGGCTTCCGGTTCGATACATCGGTGCGCAGCCGCTTTTCCTACGCCGCGCAGCGGGGGCCGGATTTCAGCGGTCTGCCGGTGAAGCCATGGCGCGCGGGGCCGCATAAGGCGCTGATCGAGCTGCCGCTTTCAACCGCCTGGGTAGGATCGCTGCGGCGCATGGGTGATGCGTTGCAGGGCGTTGTGGATCGCAATGGACTTGGCGCGGGGCTTCTGGCCCGCTCCGGCCTGCTCCAGCGCATACCGCTTTCTCCCGAAGGCGTAAGTGCGCCAGAGGCGATCCGCGCGATCGACGCTTTGCTGGCCGACGGCCTGCCGATCCTGATGTTCAGCTTTCATTCGCCCACGCTCGCGCCGGGGCATACGCCCTATGTGCGCGACGAGGCCGATCTGGCGCGGTTTTACAGCTGGTGGGATGCGGTGCTAGGGCATCTTGCGCGGCGCGGGGTGACGCCTGCGGGGCTGGATGAGGTGCTGGCGGCGGCGGATCGCCGCCGAAAGCTATGATCCCTGCCCAATCCGCTTGCCAAGGCAGGCGATGCTGCGCTATCGGCGCTGCACGGTGGGGCCTGTAGCTCAGTTGGTTAGAGCTGGCCGCTCATAACGGCTAGGTCGCGGGTTC
>CAYOZY010000130.1:0-8122 GCA_964408525.1 uncultured Sphingobium sp.
CGCCCGATCGGGAGTTGATCGCGGCGGCGCTGATGTCGGTCGCGGCGCATGAAATGGGCGCCGATGATCGCTCGACGGGCATCGATGCGCTCGTCGGGCAGAGCATGGCCAATGTCGAGCGCGACCTCATTCTGCGCACGCTCGACAAATGCCAAGGCAACCGCACCAGCGCCTCGGCTATTCTCGGCATCTCGGTGCGGACGATGCGCAACAAGCTGCGGGAATTTTCTGCCGCCGGTCATCGGGTGCGATAATGGCGGCGCAGGAACGGCTGCTCCTGCTGATCCAGCGCATAGGCGGCGGGCGCGACCTTGCGCTGGCGGCAAGCGTCGTCGCGATCATCGCGATGCTGATCCTGCCGATGCCGCCCTTCCTGCTCGACATCGGCCTGACGCTTTCGATCACGCTCAGCGTGATGATCCTGATGACATCGCTGTTCATCGAGAAACCGCTGGAGCTGTCCGCCTTTCCGACGATCCTGCTCATCGCGACGATGCTGCGGCTCGGCCTCAACCTCGCTTCGACGCGGCTGATCCTCGGTCATGGACATGAAGGGCCGGATGCAGCGGGCGGCGTGATCGCGGCCTTCGGCGAGTTTTTGATGGGCGGGCAGACCGTGATCGGCCTCACCATTTTCCTGATCCTCATCGTCATAAACTTTGTGGTCATCACCAAGGGCGCGGGGCGCATTGCGGAGGTCGCGGCGCGCTTTTCTCTGGACGCGATGCCCGGCAAGCAGATGGCGATCGACGCGGACCTCAACGCCGGGATGATCGACGAGGCGCAGGCGCGTGCACGGCGCACGGAGCTGGAGGCGGAAAGCGGCTTTTTCGGCGCGATGGACGGCGCGAGCAAATTTGTGAAGGGCGATGCGATTGCGGGGCTGATGATCACGGCGATCAACATTCTTGTCGGTCTGGTCATCGGCGTCGCCATCCATGGCGTCGATTTCGCGACCGCCTTCAACAGCTATACCATCCTTACCGTGGGTGACGGTCTTGTCAGCCAGATCCCGGCGCTGATCGTATCAACTGCGGCGGGCCTGCTGGTTTCCAAGGGCGGCATGTCCGGCCGGACGGGCGCGGCGCTGGGCGATCAATTAGGGCGCTTCCCCAAGGCTTTCGGCATGACGGCGATGCTGCTGGGCACATTGGCGCTGCTGCCGGGGCTGCCCTTTGTGCCGTTCGCGTTGCTGGGCGGGGCATGCGGATGGGTGGCGTGGGAGCTGGGCAGGCGGGCGCAGGCGCGGCGCATCCTCAAACATGCGGAGGAGGAAGCTACTGCCGCGCTTCCCGCTCCGGCCGAGGAGCCGATCGCGCAGACGCTCGCCATCGATCCGGTCCGGATCGAGATCGGCTCTGGCCTGCTGCCACTCGTCAACGAAGGCGTCGGCGAACAGCGGCTGGACGATCAGGTGCGCGGGTTGCGGCGGCAGATGGCGACCGACTATGGCTTTGTGCTGCCGCCGGTGCGCATCCTCGACAACATGGCGCTGGGCGCCAGTGATTATGTGATCCATGTGCGCGAGACGGAAGTGGGGCGGGGCGAGGCGCGGATCGACAGGCTGCTGGTCATCAATCCTGACGGCGGCGACCTGGGCCTTTCCGGCGAGACGACGCATGAGCCGGTGTTCAACCTGCCCGCGCTGTGGATTGCCCGCGAGCTGCGCGACGAGGCCGGGATAAGGGGGCTGACCGTGGTCGATTGCGGCACCGTCATCACCACGCATCTGAGCGAGCTGGTGCGCGAAAATATCGCCGATCTGCTTTCCTATGCCGAGACGCAGAAGCTGCTCAACGAGGTGCACAAGGACAATGAGAAGCTGGTCGCGGACATCGTGCCCGCACGGATCAGCATTTCGGGCATACAGCGGATATTGCAGAATCTGCTCGGCGAGGGCGTCTCGATCCGCGATCTGCCGACCATACTCGAAGGCATAGCCGAAGCCGCGCCGCTCACCCACAATCTGACGCAGATGACCGAGCATGTGCGCGCCCGCCTCGCGCGCCAGATCAGCGCACAACAGGCCCGCGACGGCGCCATCCCCATCCTCACCCTTTCAGCGCGATGGGATCAGGAGTTCAGCGAAAGCATCATCGGCGAAGGCGACGAGCGCCATCTCGCCATGGCTCCGACCAGCCTTCAGGGCTTCATCGCCAATGTGCGAGAGGCCTATGACCGCATGGCGGGCGATGGCGAAATCCCCTGCATCCTCACCAATCCCGCGATCCGGCCGTTTGTTCGCTCGATCATCGAGCGGGTGCGCCCCGCAACGGTGGTGCTCTCGCAAAACGAAATTCATCCGCGTGCGCGGGTGCGGGCGCTGGGCGCGATCGGATGAGCAGACCGAAGCGGGGTTCGCCCGCCTATAATGAAAGGAATGGGCCATGCCCGCGCGCGAGACGATCATGACGACCGATGCGAAAATTCCTGCCATCGCCCCCGCACCCATAGCGGGAATCGCTCCTGTCGGCACCGGCGGAAGCCTCGAAGCCGCCGGGGCAGCGGCGGGCTTTGCCGCGCTGATCGGCGCCAGCCAGGCGCCATCTGCGGAATTTGTTGCTGCGGCTGAAGCTGCATCGCCGCCCGGAACGCTCGTGCCAGGAACCCCGGCCGCCTCGCCTCCCGACGCGGCGGGGACGGCGCAGCCCTTCATAAAGGCCTCGTCGGCACCGACCCCGCCCATGATGAACGCGCAGCAGGCAAAGGCGTCTCAGGAGTTACCTTCAGAAGCTTCGACCCAGACCGCGCTGCCTGAGCCTCATGCCGAGCCCAGCGACATGTCGGTCGACCGCGCCGCGCCGGAAAGTAAGGACGGTGAGCCACAGCCCGACGAGGGGGAGGCGTCATCTTCTTTCGCCAATGCTTCTCCCGTGTCGCTTCTTGTGGCAAATCCCGATGCGAAGCCCGCATTGGTGCCCCTCTCTGAACCGTCTGCGGCCCTGAATCGAAATGCAAGGGATGAGGACGCGGAACCGGATACGCTATCCGTTGCCGACGCCCCAGCCCAAAAGCGCGGAGATGTTGCCGCACCAGTTGTGCACGCAGCGCAGAAGGGGGCAGCCATCCCGTCGCCGGCCGTGGAGGGCAAACAGGAGCGGGATCACCCCGCCCATACCGATATTGAGACGGCTTCCGGTCCCTCGGTGCTGCCGCCTTCTGTCGAAACCGCGCGCAGCGCCTCGCAGCCGGGCATGCCGCTTCCCGTGCGCTCCGGCCAGTTCGGTCATGAGCTGGGGGTTGCCATCGCCCGCCACGCCGCGCTTCCCGGCGAGGCCCGTTCCGAGGCGTTAACGCTGCGCCTCGATCCGCCCGAACATGGTCGCATAGAGGTAAGGCTGAGTTTCGAGGAAGGCGCGCCGCTGCGGGCATCGGTGGTGGCGAGCAACCCCGCCACGCTCGATCTGCTGCGCCGGGAAAGCGCCGATCTGTTCCGCGCGCTGGCGCAGGCGGGAGTGGGCGCGGACGCCCAGTCCTTCCAGTTCGATTCCCGCGGGCAGACTGGCGGGCAGCAGAAGCAGTCGCCCTATCCCTTTTCGTCAGTGGACCGCGAGAAGGAGGGCGACCTGTCCGCCCTCGCCACCGCGCCGCAAGCCCCGACATATCGCTCCCTCCGCGCCGGCGGGGTAATCAATCTCATCACCTGAAAGGAGGAACCAGACATGGCGACGACCGCAATCGGTTCGCAGGGCACGGCGCAGGCGCAGTTTCAGGATTCCGCGCTCGCCAAGCTCTCCGGCGACTACACAATGTTCCTGAAGTTGCTGACCAGCCAGATGCAGAATCAGGATCCGCTCGATCCGATGGACACCAGCCAATATACCCAGCAGCTCGTGCAATATTCGCAGGTCGAACAATCGATCCAGCAGTCCGCGACCTTGAAGGACATATTGGCGCGCCTTTCCGCGCAGGATATGGTGCAGGCATCGTCATTGATCGGGCGGGATGCGGATTATGCAGGCGCCGTGGCCGGGTTGCCCGCCGGTGGCGCCGCGCATTGGCAATGGCAGACAGATCGCGCTCCGGCCAGCCTCGTGGCGAGCATCAGCGATGCCTCCGGGCAGGTCGTGGAGCGGCGCGCACTGGCTCCCGACGCGCAATCGTTCGACTGGGACGGAGTGCTGGCCAATGGCGGAACAGCCGCGCCCAGCTTCTATACCCTGTCGCTCGATGCGCGCGACGCGAGCGGCAATGCCCTGGCTGCGGACATATCCGCGCGTGGGCAGGTCGAGGCGGTGATGCGCGGCGCGAACGGCCTTGAGGCCGTCATCGGTGGCGTTTCGGTCGCCATCGCGAATATTTCCGCCTTCGCGCTATAAAAATCTCCGCTCGCCCCTCGGCACTCCTGATCATCCTATAATGAAAGTGTGAGGCATCGCTCTTGCCAGTCCAGTCCCCAACCGGGGCGCTGCCTTACCCGCTCTGACAGGACATGATCAGATCGCGTGCCAAGGAGCCAGCGGGCCTGTCCCCCCACACTGATGTCCGCTGGCTCCATTTTTCTCGATATTTCACCACGGAAAAAGAAAACCCCCGGCCTTCGGCGCCGAGTGGGCGGTGCGCCGAAAACCGGGGGAAGGACACCTGAGCGCGAACGATAGGGGCAGGATGCGCTGGCGCCTTGATTGTTATCCGACAGCAACCGGAGAAATGGCGAAATGCTCGCAGGAGCACCCCGTCATTTCGCGCGGCCCGACCAGCATGGTGATACAATCGGTTATGCTGGGATCTTCCAACGGACCCAGCATCTCTTCTATCTCGATATCCGACAGCGTTCCGAAGGTAAGCGCGCGCGCCGCCGCCATGCGCCAGAGCAGGCCCACATCGCGCACGGCCAGCCGCATCGTCACGTCATAGGGCAAGGCTCCGCATTCTTGCGGCGCATGGTCCGCCACCTCGAAAGGCGTTGCCTCAAGGGCAGGAAATTCGCCCCGTTGCCATATCATGTTCATGGGCGATCGCTCCCTCTCTCCTCGTGTCGGAACTCGATTTCGCGCCCGAACGGCCTTTGGGTGGCTCTCTTGTCCGGGAGACTGATCCTTTGCGCGATGCTTGCCAATCAGTGTAAAACACCTACGTAATGATACGGAGCTGGTTGGCGGCGCGTATTGCCTCAGTGCAGAGAGACGGCGGCCTGATGCGCCAGCGCGCGGCCATGTGCGATAACAAGGCAGAGTTCGGCGTAAAGCCGGTCCCAAAGCCATGCTTCTATCGCCATCGGAAAACCGTCGTCCTGCTCGATGACGATGCGGTGAACCTCGCCGCAATCCAGTCTGAAACGCGCTGCAAACGGACCGGGGACCGCCTCGTCGGGCACGGCGTCGGGCGCGCTCAACCGGGCGGACATGATGAAACCGCCCAGTATCTCGGCACCGTAGAGGCTCAACAGGGCGGACGGGCGATGCGGCTGGTCGCGTCGTTCGAGCGCGACCGTCGCTCCACCCGGATGTGGCGTTATGCCGATGCGCAGACAGGCGCCACGGCCATCTTCTCTGTCGCGTGTGCGTATATGCATCGCCGCTTCTCCTGAAGTCCGTCCCGGCCCCCGCCATCAGCGGGAACCGGGGCCAGACATTAACGGAACAGCGAGATGATGGTCGAAGGCGCCTGATTGGCGATCGACAGCGCCTGCACGCCAAGCTGCTGCTTGACCTGAAGCGCCTGCAACTTCGCCGATTCCTTGGCGAGATCGGCGTCGACAAGATTGCCGATGCCGGCTTCCACCACGTCCGAGAGCTTGCTGCTGAAGCTCTGCTGCGCCTCGATCTTGCGCGAAGCCGCGCCCAGCGTGCTGAGCGAAGTGGCAAGATTGGTCTGTGTGGTGGTGATCGTGTCGATCATCGTCTGGGCATTGGCCTGCGTATCGACAGCGCCGGTTGCCGCGACGGTGATGACAGAGCCGCCAAGGTCGAGACCCTGATTGGCAACGGTCAGCGAGTCCGGTTGGTAACCGGCCGTAACGCCGTCGCCATCTTTCACCGACTGAAGCGCGGTCACCGTGCCGCCGCCGGTCAACAACAGGTTGGTGCCGTTGAAGTCCGAGGATTTGACGATGGTGGTGATCTGGTCACGCAGAGCCACGAAATCGGAGTTGATCGAGGCGCGGCTGTTGGCGTCGATACCCGCGTCGGCGGACTGATAGGCCTTGGCCTTCATCTGGTTCAGAACGTCGGAGATCTGCTCCGCACCCGCGATCGCCACATCGGTGACGCTCTTGGCGCGGCTCAGCGACGCGCTGACCGATTTGAGGCCGCCCAGATCACCGCGCAGGGTCTGCGCGATGGCATAGGACGCCGAGTCATCCTTGGTGGACGACACGGACAGGCCGGTGTTGATGCGCGACTGGACCTGCGCCAGGCCGCGGTTGGTTTCATTGAGGCTCTGAAGCGCGGCCATCGCGCCCAGGTTGGTGTTGACGGAAAAGCCCATGATATTCCCTTTCTGGGAGGAGCGGAGCGCTTCTGCGATCCGGGGCCGGAAACGCCGACCCGCGATGCGCCGCACCTGTGGCACACATGTCCATCATGAGAAGCATTACAGGATGGCCAAAACGCCCGGCGCGTTTTTCGTGGTTAGTTTGGCGTTAAGTATAGGAACATGGTGCGCGGAGCGCGCTCTTCCCTGCCGCGAGCAGGTGAAACCTTTTCCGGGCACTGAGCGTTGATCTTGATGAAAGTGAACGGAAAGGAACGGGTCATGACGAGATTTTTGGGAACAGCCATAGCCTGTTCGCTGCTGGCGGGGGCTGCTATGGCTCCTGTCGCCGCCAGCGCGCGCGATGGCCAGGACAGGCAATATCGCGAATGGCGCGGGCGCGACGGGCGGCTTTATTGCCGCAAGTCGGACGGAACGACCGGGCTGGTCGTCGGCGCGATCGGCGGCGCGCTGATCGGTCGCACGATAGACACGCGCGGGGATCGCACGGTCGGCACCCTGCTCGGGGCTGCTGCGGGCGGCGTCGTCGGCAAGGAAATAGACAGCAAGCGCCGCTGCCGTTGACCGACATATAGGAAAGCGTGGGCGGAGATCTGCTCCGTCGCTCCGCCCCGGGAACGATTTTGACTGGACCTTACCGCGCGCTTGGCGCATGGAAGCCCGCGCGCCGGCTTAGCTCAGTTGGTAGAGCACCTGATTTGTAATCAGGGGGCCACGGGTTCGAATCCTGTAGCCGGCACCATCACTTATCCCTTTAACCTCAACACCTTACGCCATGGTGCTGTCAGTCTAATGCTAACCTGTCTCCACTTGCGACGATTTGCTGCATAGAAAGACCGACATGAAAGCCATTTCCTACAAGCGCCACCGGTTTCCACCGGAGGTAATTCAGCACGCCGTCTGGCTCTATTTCCGGTTCACGTTGAGCTTGCGCGACGTCGAGGATTTGCTCGCTGAACGCGGAATCGAGGTGAGCTACGAGACCGTCCGATGCTGGAGCAGGAAATTTGGACTGGCCATTGCGCGGAACCTTCGGCGGCTCCAGGGAAAGGCCGATACGGTGTGGCATGCCGACGAGATGGTGGTCAAGATTGGCGGCAAGCGCATGTACATGTGGCGTGCCGTGGACAAGGAGGGAGTCGTCCTCGACGCGATCGTCCAGAAACGACGGAACAAGGCGGCAGCGATGAAACTCCTGAGAAAACTGCTCAAGCGTCAGGGGTTTGTTCCAGAACAGTCACCTCCCCGTCCGAAGGCGAGAGAAAAAGATGCAAAGATTCAAATCTCAGGGCCAAGCCCAGCTATTCGTCTCCACCCACAGCGCCGTCTACAACACATTCAGCATCGAACGCCATCTCACTTCCAGAAACACCATGCGCTATCTCCGTAACGCCGCCATGGTGAAATGGAAAATCGCGTCCGCTCCTGCTGGATGAAAATTCAAGTCAGCACCTTCGCTCAAGCTAGAAATGTTTACCTGACAATCCCCCGATTAGCCCGCCGATGTTCGCCCCAAGCGAGATCGCTATAGGGGAGCGGTTATGGTAATTAACTGCCACTTTTATCTTTTATCAAATAAAATCAAGGTGAAATGGCGGAGCGGGAGGGATTCGAACCCTCGATACGCTTTTGACGTATACTCACTTTCCAGGCGAGCGCCTTCGACCACTCGGCCACCGCTCCGCAT
>CAYOZY010000131.1:0-8089 GCA_964408525.1 uncultured Sphingobium sp.
TTGTGGCGCCCTATGGACGCGTGTCGCCTTATACGCCGGTGGACGCCACCGGCAACCACACGCCACGCGCGCCCAAGTGGCAGACTAGCCTCGGCGCCAATTACACGCTGGAGTTGGGATCCACGAAGGCGATCTTTTCGGCTGACTGGTCGTACAAGGGCTCGTACTACTTCACGCCCGCCAACGATCTGCGCCAGCCAAGTTATGATATCGTCAACGCGCGGGTGAAGTTCATGCCGAACGAGAAGGTCGGTTTCACCGTATGGGGCAAAAACCTTACCAACGCGAAATACGCCCTTCGGTCCAACGAATATGCCGGAACCAACGGATCGCCCTATGATCCAGGACCGCGTTGCGAGTATGGAGTAACGCTTGAATATGCGTTCTAAGCGAACAGAACTGGTATTGTTTTCGAGGTTGCGGCGCTCCATGCGGGCGCCGCGACTTCGGGTTTTCTCGGGCGACACAGCGGCTTCGGTCATAACGCGGGCCTGGGATCGTCCGCTCCGCGGCCAACTGTTGGGATTGGGGTCAATTTTCGGTCACGCCCACATAGGCTGAGCGGAGCGATCATGCATTTAGGAGTGAAGCCTTGGTGAATGGTGTGGCGTCAAAAGGCGAATGGCGTCGCGGCTGGAAGGTCGCGGTAGCCGGGGCTGCGTCCTATGGCTCGGGCCTTGGGCTTTTCATGATGACCGCCGGGATCTTCATCAATCCGATGAAGAGCGACCTGGGCTGGTCGACCAGCGCGGCCACGCTCGCCTCGACCGTTGCCGTGCTCATGGCTTTCACCAGTCCCGTCGCCGGCTTTCTGTCGGATCGCTATGGCGGTCGTCCGGTCGCCATAATCGGAATGCTGCTGGTCGGTCTGTCCTTTCTCGGACTGGCCGTGCTTCCTCCAACGGTGGTCGGAATCTATGCGCTCGCCATCGCCATCGGACTGTTCGGACCAATGACCAGTTCCGTCCCTTTGTCGCGCTGCATTGCAAGCTGGTTTCGCAAAAATGTCGGTTCGGCGCTCGGTGTGGCTTTCAATGGCACGATCATCGTCTCGCTGTTTGCGATACCGGGGGCGACATGGGCGGTGAACGCATTCGGATGGCAAGCTGGCTTTGGGGTGCTTGCAGCGATCAGCCTGCTTTTCGGTCTGCCGCTGATTGTTGCGTGGTTGCGCGAGGACCCTTCACGCAAGCCCTCGGCGGCCAATGTGCCGGCGGGGGGACTTGAGCTGTCTGAAGTTCTGGCTGACTGGCGATTCTGGGCGATCGTCGTGGCGGTCGGGCTGGGTGCCATGTCGGCGGGGCTGTTCCTGGTCCACCTTCAGCCCATGATGATCGCCAAGGGTGCGAGCGCCGCCGCGGCGGCCAGCCTGATGGTGGTGTTTGCCTTATGCTCCGGCGTCGGCAAGCTGGCGGGAGGTGTGCTGCTCGACCGCTTCTGGGATTGCGGAGTCTCGGCGACCCTGTTCGCGCTCGCGGCCGTCGGTGCCGTGGTCCTCGCCATGACCGATTACGATCAAGGCATGGTTCTGATCGTCGTGCTCGTTGCCCTGCTGGGAATAGGCAACGGACTGGAGTCCGATCTGATCGTGTATTTTCCTCTCCAACTGTTCGGAGAGAGGGCCTATTCCCGGATCGTCGGCTGGTCCGCGCTCATCAGTTCGCTTGGGATGTCCTTCGGCGCTTTCGCCGCTGCGCGGATTTATGATCTGACGGACGATTATGGATATGGCAGCCTGGTCGGCGCGCTGGGATTCGCGAGCGCGAGCGCGATCATTCTGGTTGTCGGGCTGCTGGAAAGGGCATGGGGCAGTCGCCGACATGGGCCCAAGCACGCGCAGACCCAGACCGGGAATGACGCTGAGCCGGAAGCGTTGCTGCCCGTCGGATAGTATTGAAGATTGAAAGGTGCGCGATGCAGGAAGCCATCACATTCTGCCGGATCTGCCTTGGACAGTGTGGCGTGGTCGTCTCTGTCGACGACAACGGTGCGCCCATTCAGGTGCGCGGTGACAAGGCCAACCCTTTGACGGCCGGATTTGCCTGCGGAAAGGGCGTTGACTCGGCGGAGATGCACACCCGGCCGGACCGCATCCTGCGACCCATCAAGCGCAATGCCGACGGCTCGACCGAGGTCATGGCGCTGGACCGCGCGCTTGACGAAATCGCCGAACGGTTGACCCGGATCATCGACCAGGACGGTCCGGATGCCGTTGCGCTCTATTCGGGCACGGCCTCCTATTTCAACACCGCGCTGTTCAAGGTCATGACCCCGTTCATGCGAGCGATAGGCTCGACCAGGCGGTTTTCCCCATTGACCATCGACTCTTCCTCAATGGTGGTCCGCGCCGCGCGAATGGGCGTGTGGGGCGCCGGAAAGCAACGCTTCGACACGGCCGACGTCTGGATGATGTTCGGGGTTAACCCGATCGTGTCGCCGCGCAGCAACGGTGTCCCTCCCTTCAATCCCTCGAGGAAGGTGAAGGACGCGAAGGGTCGCGGCATGCAGCTGATCGTCATCGATCCCCGCCAGTCGGACGTGGCGCGCCATGCGGACCAGTTCCTGCAGGTGAAGCCGGGGAACGATGCGGCGCTCGCTGGCGCGATGCTGAACGTCATTCTGAGTGAGAATCTCCACGATTCCGATTTCTGCGTCGATCACGTCGAGGGCATGGACCGGCTGAAGACGGTGATAGCGGCGCTGACGCCCGCGTTCGCGGCCGAGCGGACAGGCATTTCCGCTGAGGAGATAGTCCGCGCGGCGCGCACCTTCGCCACGGCGGGCAGGGGCTGTGCCGACATTGGCACCGGCATCACCATGCAAGCATTCTCGAACCTCGCCGATCATCTCGTCGAGCTGCTGAACGTCGTGTGTGGCCGGTATCTCCGCGCGGGTGAGGAGTACAGCAATCCGGGCCCCTTCGGCCCACGCCGCGAGGTCCATGCCGAAGTCGTCCGCCCGCCCCGGTGGTGGGAAACCGGGCCACGTCTGAACGCGGCGCCCTATGGCATGCTTTTCACCGACGACGGTGGAGAATTCCCGACCACGGCGCTCCCCGATGAGATTCTGTACAAGGGCGACGGCAGAATCCGCGCCCTTCTGTCCATCGGTGGCAATCCCGCCGTTGCAGTGCCGGATCAGCAACGCGTGGTCGATGCCTTTCGCCATCTTGACCTGCTCGTCTCGGTAGAGCCGTTTCCGACGCCAACCGCGCGCCTCTCGCATTACGTCATTCCACCCAAACTCATGTATGAACGTGCAGACCTGCCCATCCTGTTTGGTCAGTCGACCCGGCTGCCGGTGCCCTTCGCGCAGGTCACGGCGGCGGTGTCACGGCCGCCAGCGGGCAGCGAGGTGGTCGCGGAATGGCGCTTCTTCTGGGAATTGGCTCGCCGCATGGGCAAGCAGCTGGACCTGGGCGGATGGGTGCTGCCTACCGACGTGCCGCCCAGCGACGACGATATCTTCGACTTCATGACACGGGATGCCCAGGTGCCGCTCGACGAAGTGCGCGGACACCCCCACGGCCACGTTTTCGATCTGTCGCAGCAGGTGCAGCCATCGCGTCCCGGCAACCACACACGCTTTGATGTCATGCCAGATGATGTGGCGGAGGAACTCGACCGCTATCTGCATTCTGCGGAGAGCGGCCGATATACCCATCGCCTTACCGTCAGACGGTTGCGACAGGCCTGCAACAGCCTGGTTTCTGCGCCCGATAAGCTGTCGCCCAAGAAGCGCTTCAATCCGGCCTATCTCAATCCCGCAGACATGGCCGCACTAGGCCTCGCGAATGGCGACCGGGTCGAGATTGAAGGAGATGGACGCAGGCTCGTCGGCATTGCCGAAGCCGACCCTACGGTCCGCACGGGCGTGGTCTCCATGTCGCACAGCTGGGGCGGTCTTCCAGACGAGCCGGAGGATCCTTTCGGAGCGGCGTGTACCGCGCTGCTCGTCCGGGGGGATGTCCGCGAGACCATCAACGCAATGCCCGCAATGACTGCGATCGGCGTCAATCTCCGCCCCGTGGTTACCCGCTGACCTCGTCGTTCCATAGAGCAAAGGGTACAAAATGGCTGAACAATTCTCAGGAAAAGTGGCTGTCGTGACGGGAGCCTGCGCAGGTATAGGCGCGGAGACGGTCGAACGGTTGATCGCGCGCGGGGCGCGTGTCGTGCTCGCCGACATCATGGACGATATTGGTGCGGATCTGGAGCAGCGGTATCAGGGCAGTGCGAAGTATATCCGTTGTAACGTGACGCACGAAGAGGATATCGTCGCCGCGCTGAACTTGGCGGTCTCAGCCTTTGGCGGGCTCGATTTTCTGTTCAACAATGCGGGCGGATCGCTCGGTCGCTCGCCGATGGATACGGTCAGCGTAGAGGAATGGGACGATGTGCAGGCGCTCAATCTGCGCGCGCCGATGCTCGGCATCAAACACGCAGTGCCGCTGATGGCAAAGCGCGGCGGCGGATCGATCGTTTCGACTGTCTCCGCCGCTGGACAGGCCGCTGGCACGGGCGGCGGATTTGCATATGGTGTCGCCAAAGCCGGACTGATCCACCTTACCCGGCTCAGCGCAGTCGCTGCGGGGCAGCGCCGTGTTCGCGTGAATGCGGTAAGCCCCGGGGTGATCGGTACTGCTCCCACCGCTCGTGCTACCGGACTTCCAATGATCGATGGTCATCCCGATCCCCGCGTATTCGAGATCATCGCCCGACTGCAGCCCCTTCCGCAGGCAGGTCTTCCGGGGGATATCGCCGAAGCAGCGATTTTTCTGATGAGCGAAGCCGCCAGCTTCATAACTGGGCAGACCATCACGATCGATGGCGGACTTACTCTGGGACCACGCCATGGCTGGGACCCGGACGTTCCCAACCCGTTCCTCGAGGCAGCGCGGGAGGTGCTCGGGACCTGAAGCGCCGCTCGACACGGGAGCTCGGGTGACCACGATGCGCTCGTACAGGGGAGCTATTCTCCCGATGCCAGCCTTTCGGCGACCGCCTTGAATGATGTGGGGAGGCGGCCCAGCAGCATGGTCAGGATGTTACTGTTCCCACGTGATCCGTGGCGATCATAATGCTCCCACATCGCACGAATTTCCTTCGCCTTGTAGGCGTCTGACTGAAAAACGGCCGGAATGGGCGTGGTGATCGGCGAAACCGGCTTTGGCCGTAGCGTGATTCCGCGCGCATCTGCCGCGATCCGGACCATGTCGCAAACGCTTACCTCTGGCCCGCACAGCTCATAAGTCGCCCGATCGTGGTCCGGCTCGTCCAGCACCTTCGCGCCGATCTCCGCAAGGTCTTCCATGTCAAGCGCGGCGAATCGGCTGTCGAGGCTCACGGGAATGGGCACGTCTCCTTCGGGTGCGGAACAGAACATCGCATGGAGCACCTGCGCATAGGACGACGGTTGCAGGATGGTCCAGGCCAGCGCCGATGAGCGGACCTCGGCCTCGACCCGCGCCTTCTGCATGTGATGCTCGAGATCAGGCAAATAGGGATGGATGACCGAGTGATACACGAAGCGTCGGGCCTCCGCCTCCTCCGCGGCGCGCAATGCGGCCAGAGCCAGTTCTCCCTCCCGGGCGTGAAGTGCTGGTGGTATCATATATACGGTCCCGCACCCGGCGAGTGCAGCGCGGATGGCAACCGGATCTGCCAGTTCGGCGATCCGGGTATCGGTAACACCGAGAGCAGCTACCCGCGCGGCGCCCGTCTCCCCGTGCACGACGGCGCGCACCGGCAAGCCCCGTCGCATGCAGGCTTTCACGAGCATCTTTCCCGTCGGCCCCGCGGCGCCAACGATCGCCGTGATCGGTCGTGCACCGTGTGTGTTTGCCATCGTCGATCCGATCAGAAAATGGAGTTGGTCATGCCGCCATCGACCACCAGGCTTTGCGCGGTGATATAATTGGCGAATTCACTACAGAACATGGCAGCGACCGCTCCGAAATCGTTCGCATTCCCAAACCGACCCGCAGGAATTCCAAGCCCTCGCACGATCAGTTCGATTTCCTGTTCGATGGTCGTTCCCTTGGTCTCCGCTTCAGCGCCAAGGATCGTCCGAATGCCATCCGTGTCGTGCATGATGGGGAGCAACGTATTGATCGTGACGTTGTGACCAGCGACCTGACGGGCGAGCGAAACGCTGTAGTTTGCCAGGGCGGCGCGTGCCGGACCCGACAGGATCCTCAAGGGATGCGGAAACTTCGCGGCACCTGCGCTGATGTTGACGATACGGCCCCAGCGTCGTTCGATCATGCCGGGAATGATGGCCTTCATCATCTCGATCGGAGAGATCAGCGTGAGCTGCAGGCTGTCCTGCCATTCTTCTTCCGTAATCGTCTGATAATCTTTGCTCCATGGTGGAGGCGAGCAGGTGCCAACGAATATGTCGGGTGCCGGGCATGCCTCAAGAATTCTCGCTCGGCCTTCGGCTGTGGCGTGATCAGCCACCACCGGAAAGATCCGTCCTCCGCCGGCGCGCTGCATTTCTTCGCATGCGGCGCGCAGTCGCTCCTCATTGCGTGCCACTATGAAGACGTCCACATTTTCGCGTGCAAGAGCAAAGGCCGTGCCGCGGCCCAGTCCGGAGCTGCCACCATTGACGATAGCCTTGCGACCGCTGATTCCTAGATCCATTAAGCCTCTCCTCGCTTGTCGCGATATGCATATGATAACTGTGCGCTATAGGAGCCGCCGCGTATCCGACATTGTAAAACTGCTGCCTGGCTCCTCCTTTGGCCGATGGTAGGCCGAGACGCCCATCACGATCCGCGAGAATTCTATACCGCGATCCTGTAAGTCCGTGCGGCGACGCCGGAAAACATCTCGTGCCGCTCTGTCTCGCTGTACCCGGCGGTCATCCGCTTGAACGAATTCCACAGCAGCCCATAGGAAATTCCACGCATTTCGACAGGAAAATTGCTGACGAACATCGCGCGGGAGGGGCTGAAAGCATCGATCGCGGCTGTGATATAATGTCGATGCGCCGCGGCTGTTTCCTCCGAAGTGCGCGGCTTGGATGCTTCTGCGGCATCCACGCCCGCGCTCGGCATATTCAGGCCGCCCAGTTTGACGACGACGTTTTCGCAACGGGATATCAACGCGATACCTTGCCGCCATTCAGCGAAGGAGGCGGCCCGATCACCCTCGTAGCGGCCGCCGATGAACGGCCCGCCCAGCATGTCAAGGACAATGGGGGTGTTCGGAAAGGCGCGAGCGAGTTTGGTCAACTCCGCGAGCTGGGTCTGAAATATCCAGGCGTCAAAGACAAGATTACGCTTGGAAAGCTCCGCAAAGCCCTCGCGAAACTTGGGTTCGGACAGAATGCCCTGTGGCCTACCATGCGATGCGGAAGGGGGCAGACTCGGCTCCGACGCGGTCATATGGCGAATGCCACGAACGCGGGAAGACGCCTCGATATGCGCATCCAGAACTTCGCCAACCGACGCGCCTTCCAGCAGATTTGCATTCGGGACGATCGCGGCGCATGCCCCTGCATAGCGGCCACCTAGCTGCTCGGCCTCGTCGGCGACCCGGTCTACATATTCGGTCTCGCCGATAACGCGGAACCGCTCTGGTCCGTTCGTACGGTAATGAGCCAGGCAATCTACCTCTACCGTGGCAATCACGTTGTGACCGCTGTTAGCCTTGTCTTCGAACAGCATTTCCGCCGGATAAGCTTCCACGATCGGAACCGGGGCTTCGTTCCAGATGTGGTGATGCGCATCGATAATAGGAAGATCAGGGTCTAACGCGTCTTCGCGCACCTGATCACGCCAATCGCGTCCTATCGCCATGCTGCCCCTTGCATCTTCTGATTGTCTCACAACGGATTTGGCGTCGAATGACGTTAGGCGGACGCATGTCCGAAGCCGCTGCGAACGAAGATAGGTAAGGCAGCTTGCCTGTCTATTCGTTACTAAACAAGCGAGGCTTCGCGGTGCGGCCGTTGAGGCCATGACGGCTTTGCGCTGCCGTCCGACCGGCATTTCAGCAGCCGATCGCGCGGGTACCGTTGCCGTCGCGATCGATTCGTCCCGCAGCCCCGATGAAATTGTTACGCCAGGCCATGTGTTTCC
>CAYOZY010000132.1:0-7909 GCA_964408525.1 uncultured Sphingobium sp.
AATGCGCGGTGCGGCGCCCGGAGAAGGCGGATTCGTGGCACACTGGATCGACCTGCTCGATGAAGCGCGGGACAAGGTGCGCGCCCTGCACGGCAGCGACGATCATAGCCGCGAGGCACTGCGCGCGATGGAGAAGGAAGGCGTGAAGGTCTCGATCGCGAATCTGCGCACCTTCCCCTTCGTGCAGGCCGGGGAAGCGGCGAGATCGCTCAAGCTGATCGGCGCCTATTTCGCCATATCTGATGGCGTTCTGCATGTGCTCGACGAAGCGAGCGGGGAATTTGCTGCCGCCTGAACCGGAAAAAGGCCGCCTCGGCGGCGGCCCTCTCCTGTTTGCAATCAGTGCCCGAAATCAGCCGACGATTTCATTCGGCTTGAAGAAATAGGCGATTTCGGTGGCGGCGTTCTCGTCGCTGTCCGAGCCGTGGACCGAATTGGCTTCGATCGATTCGGCGAATTCCTTCCGGATGGTGCCGGCGTCGGCGTTTTCGGGGTTGGTCGCGCCCATGATGTCGCGGTTGCGCTTCACGGCGTTCTCGCCCTCAAGCACCTGCACGACGACCGGGCCGGAGATCATGAACGCCACCAGATCGGCGAAGAAGGGGCGCTCCTTGTGCACGGCGTAGAAGCCCTCGGCCTGTTCACGGCTCATGCGGATGCGCTTCGAAGCGACGACGCGCAGGCCCGCTTCCTCCAGCTTCGCGGTGATCGCGCCGGTGAGGTTGCGACGGGTGGCGTCGGGCTTGATAATCGAAAAAGTGCGGTTTGCGGCCATTTTGGCTTTAACTCCAGTAGTTGATCCTGCGGGTTGGCGCGCGCTTTAGCCGCCTTGCTGCGATGCGGCAAGCGGATTAATCAGCCCTTCTCATGGCCCCTGAACCCATTTGGCTCCTTCCTGACGCCAGAAACGCGGAACCACATCCTCGCGCTCCTTGAGCGCCCGCCAACAGGCGCGGGCACCTTCGACGGTTTCAGCATCGAAGAAATAAAAGGCGCGCTCAAATCCGAGCGCCGCATCGCACCATTGCCCATCCGCCAGCGCGATGTTGCGTGCGCCGTTCGGTGCCTCTGGTGTGGTGGAAAGCAGGACAGGCTGAGCGTCTTCGTCGCCCTCCCCGCTTGTGCCATGGGCAAGGAAGCTGTCCGGCTTCCATTCCCACAATGCGCGCGAAAGCCTCTCCAGCGCGCCGTCGCGTCCGTCCATCACCAGCAGCCGTTCGCCGTCATCGAGCAGGCGCTGTGCGATGGCGGGGAGCACCTTTTCCACCGGATCGCGGCTGAGCTGATAGAAATCGACCTGCATTAGCGCTCGAAGCGATCCGCAACCAGCCGGTCGAGCAGGCGCACGCCATAGCCGGTCGCACCCTTGTCCCATGTGGCGCCGGGCTTATCGGCCCACACCATGCCGGCTATGTCGAGATGCGCCCATTTGACACCGCTGTCGACGAAGCGCTTGATGAACTGCGCGGCGGTGATCGACCCGGCGAAACGCCCGCCGATATTCTTCATGTCCGCTATCGGGCTTTCGAGCTGCTTGTCATAGGCATCGCCGAGCGGGAAGCGCCAGAGCGGATCGCCCGCCGCCTTGCCCGCCGCGAGCAGCTTGTCCGCGAGATCATCGTCATTGCTGAAGAGGCCTGCATGCTGGTCCCCCAGCGAAACGAGTATCGCGCCGGTCAGCGTCGCGAGGTCGATCAGCACTTCGGGTTTATAGGTCTGCTGCGCCCAGGTGATCGCATCGCACAGCACGAGGCGGCCTTCGGCGTCTGTGTTGATGACCTCGATGGTCTGACCGGACATGGAGGTGACTATGTCGCCGGGGCGCTGGGCGTTGCCATCGGGCATGTTTTCGACCAGCCCGCAAATTCCGACCACACGCGCCTTCGCCTTGCGCATGGCAAGCGCCTTCATCGTGCCCGCTACAGCGCCCGCGCCGCCCATGTCCCACTTCATGTCCTCCATGCCCGCCGCGGGCTTGATGGATATGCCGCCGGTATCGAAGGTGACGCCCTTACCCACCAGCACCAGCGGAACAGCCGCCTCATCGCCCGTGCCATTCCATTCCATCGCCAGCAGGCGCGGCTTGCGCACCGAGCCTTGCGCCACGCCGAGCAGCGCACCCATGCCGAGCTTCGCCATCTGCTTTTCATCCAGCACGGTGAAGCGTATGCCCAGTTCTTCGAGCGGGCGGCACCGCTCGATGAAGCTTTCGGGGTAGAGAATATTGGCGGGTTCGCTTACCAGCTCACGCGTGAACATCACCCCTTGCGCGACGGCGGAGAGATGCGCCCACTCTGCCGCACACTCCGCGCCGCTCACCAGCTCGACCAGCTCCAGCGTCGGCTTCTGCTTCTCCGTAAGCTTGGTGCGATATTTGTCGATCCGCCATGCGCGCAGAAAAGCGCCAAGCGCCGTGCGCGCGACGCTGGCCGCCGTTACCGGGCCGGCGGCCTCGAAGGAGAGAGAGGCTTTGCGCGCGCCCGATGTCATCAGCTTCGCCACCAGCGCCGCGCCTGCACGCTCCATGTCGCTGTCCGCACCCGCGCCTACGCCCAGCAGCAGGATGCGCTTCATCGCGCCGTCCACCTCGCCGAAGCTTTCGACCGCCGAGGCACATTCGCCCGTAAAGCGCGCCAGCTCTGCGGCCTGCGCGAGGTTTACGCTGGCAGGAAGCTGCGCCAGCGCATCGGTTTTGACCGCATAGACAAGCGTGTCGGAATCGGAGGAACGGGCAGACGAAAAACGGATTTCCATTTGGTCTCTCTTTGATGGAGCAAGGGGCAAGGCCCGTGCGATACACCAGCGACGCTTCAATGAACAAGCGGCCATTGCGCTTTGCGGGCCTATCCCGCGTCACATCTTGCCATAAGTGCCGTCATGATGCTCGATTTGGACCATGGCGATGCCGATTGGGATTGCGGGAAAAGCTGCCCGGTGCAATAGGCGGGCATATCAACCGCGCATATGGACCCCAAGCCGCCGTGTCTTTCCCAATATCCTTCCTCCCTCGAAAAGCGGCGACAGGGTATGGTCGTTCGTCGCCCCTGCTGGCGGGATGCATGACGCTGGCGGCGATTCTCTGGGCGGGTGACGCGGCGGCGGCGCAGGAAATGGCGCCACTAACCAAGCCGGACACGCCGCTGCCTGCCGGCGCGGAGGAAATCTCGTTCGCTGCCGATCAGCTCACCTACAACAATGAAACCGATGTCGTGACCGCGAGCGGCAATGTGCAGATGTTGCGCGAGGGCAATCGGCTGCGCGCCGACACCGTCGTCTGGAACCGGACGACCGGTGCTGTTGAAGCCAGCGGCAATGTCTCGGTGACGGATGCCGAGGGCAATATAGCCTATGGCGATCGCCTTGATGTGACCGACACGCTGAAAGACGGCATGGTCGAAAACCTGCTGCTCGTGATGGCGCAAGGCGGGCGGCTGGTGGCACGCGGGGGGGCGCGCAGGGATGGCATATATTTCCTGCAACACGCCGCCTATTCGCCATGCAGCGTCGAAACGTCGAGCGGATGCCCGAAGGAGCCCAGCTGGCAGATCAGGGCCGTGTCCGTGCGCTACAACCCCGTCCGGCAGCGCGTCAGTTACAAAGGCGCGCGGATCGAGCTGTTCGGCCTTCCGCTGGGCATATTGCCGGGCTTCTCCCATCCTGTCGGCGAGAAGGGTGGGTCTGGGCTGTTGATGCCCGATGTGCGCATCAACGGCGTGAACGGCGTCGAGGTTGCGCTGCCCTATTATCTGAAGCTCGCGCCCAACCGCGACCTGACCCTTACGCCGCATATATTTACCGATCAGGTGCCGATGCTGGAGGCCAGCTATCGCGCGCTGATCGGCAAGGGCGCCTATCGCATCACCGGCTTTGCGACATCGAGCGGGCAGCTTGGCAACAATACGGGCACCGGTACGGCGAACCGGCAGTTGCGCGGCTATGTCGAGGCGTCGGGCGCCTATCAGTTCGATCCGCAATGGCGGCTGACCAGCTCGATCCGCCGGACCACCGACCGCACCTTCCTGCGCCGCTATGACATCAGCCGGGACGACCGCCTGCGCTCGGTGATCCAGGCGGAACGCATAGACACCAACAGCTATCTCTCCATCGCGGGCTGGTCCGTGCAGACCTTGCGCCTCAGCGATGCGCGAGGGCAGATGCCGATCGCCCTGCCCGCGATCGACTATCGCCTGCGCCTTTCCGACCCGGTGCTGGGCGGCAGGGTCGCGCTACAGGCGAACAGCCTCGCCATCACCCGCACACAGGGGCAGGACACGCAGCGCGCCTTCGTTTCGGCCGAGTGGAATTTGCGGCGGCTGACAACCATGGGGCAGGAACTGAGCTTCACCGCCTATGGCCGGGGCGATGCCTATCACAGCAGCGACAACGCGCTCAACGACATCCCCGCTTATGCAGGGCAGAGCGGATGGCGAGCGCGAGGGATTGGCGCGATAGCGGCGGATATTCGCTGGCCGTTCATCGGGTCCTTTCTCGGCGGCACCCAGCGCATAACCCCACGGATGCAGATCGTGGCCGCGCCGAAACTCTCGAATCTTTCCATGCCCAACGAGGATGCACGCACGGTTGACCTTGAGGACAGCAATCTTTTTGCGCTCAACCGTTTCCCCGGTTACGACCGTTTCGAGGATTCGACCCGCGTGACGTTTGGAGTCGAGTATGCGTTCGACATCAAAAATTTCTCGCTGAACAGCGTGGTCGGGCAAAGCTATCGTCTCAACAACCGGCCGACGCTTCTGCCCGATGGCACCGGACTCTCCCAGCGCACCTCCGACATCGTCGGGCGCACGACCCTGCGTTACAAGGATCTCGTCAGCATCACCCACCGTTTCCGGGTCGACAAGGACAATCTTGCCGTGCGCCGCAACGAAGTCGACGCGGAGATCGGCACGCGCAGAACCTATCTGACTGTCGGCTATCTGCGGCTCAACCGCAATGTATCCGCCCAGTTGGAGGATCTGGCCGACCGCGAGGAAATCCGCATAGGCGCGCGGGTGGCCTTCGCGCGCTACTGGTCGCTGTTCGGGTCAACGGTTGTCGATCTGACCGGAAAGCGCGAAGATCCGCTCTCGGTCACCGACGGCTTCGAGCCGGTGCGGCATCGGCTCGGTATCGCCTATCAGGACGATTGCCTCGATATCGGCCTGACATGGAGGCGCGACTATCAGTCGGCGGGGGACGCGCGGAACAACAATACTGTTCAGCTTCGGCTGGCCTTTCGCAATCTTGGCATATAAGGATCGGGTTTCGGCCACCGGCTTCCGCTCAGCGATCGTTCAGCATCGTGGCGGTAACCGGCAGTCGTCGGGGGTTAATTTCGGAGAGTGATTTCCCAGATGTTGATGTGGAAAACCGGCGCCTTTCTGCGCAAGATCGCTGTCTCGACTGCCCTGTGCACCGCACTCGCGGCGACCACGCTCACTCCTGTGACGCCTTTGAACGCGCAGGACACAGCCGATTCGCTGAAACTGCCCGACGATCTATCGATCTTCCAAAATCGCGATCCCAATGTCCACAAGCCTACAGCGGTGGTGAACGGCCAGATCGTGACCCAGACCGATGTCGAGCAGCGGCTGGCGCTGATTGCCGTCGCCAATGGCGGCGCTATTCCCGATGAGGAAAAGGCGCGTCTGCGCCTTCAGGTGTTGCGAAATCTGATCGACGAAACCTTGCAGATTCAGGAAGCCAAGGCCAACGATATCGTTATCGACAGGGCGGAGCTGGAGCAGAACTATGCGCGGATCGCCGCCAATTTCCGGCAGACGCCTGAGCAGTTCGACCAGTATCTTCGCTCGAAAGGCAGCTCACCGGCGAGCATCAAGCGGCAAATCGAGGGCGAAACCGCATGGAGCCGCCTGCTCCGCCGCAAGGTGCAGCCCTTCGTCAATGTCAGCGAGGAAGAGGCGCGCTCGGTTCTCGACCGGATGACCGCGGCCAAGGGGGCGGAAGAGTTCCGTGTCGGCGAAATCTATCTTTCCGCGACCCCGGAAAACGCGGAGCAGATTTTCGCCAATGGCCGCAATATCATCGACCAGATAAGGCAAGGCGGTTCTTTCGCCGCCTATGCCCGGCAGTTTTCCGAGGCATCGACAGCGGCCGTCGGCGGCGATCTGGGCTGGGTGCGCGTGGGGCAACTCCCCGATGCACTGGGCCAGGCCGTCACCGAAATTCAGGTCGGGCAGATCGCGGGGCCGATCCAGATACCGGGCGGCTATTCCATCCTCTACCTGATGGACAAGCGAAAGGTTCTGACCGCCGATCCGCGCGATGCCATGCTTAGCCTCAAGCAGATTTCGCTGCAATTTCCGAAGGGCACATCTGGCCCTCAGGCCAAGGCGATGGTGGACCGCTTTGCCGACCAGCTCAAGGGGTTGCAGGGTTGTGGCAGCGTGAAGGACATTGGCGCCAGACTGGGCGCCGATATTATCGACAACGACAATGTCAAGATTCGCGATCTTCCCGGCCCGCTTCAGGAGCTGATGCTGAATCTTCAGGTTGGGCAATCGACTCCACCCTTCGGGTCGGTCGAATCGGGCGTGCGGGCGCTGGTGTTGTGCGGACGTGACGACCCGCAGGACGCCGGAGCGCCCTCTTTCGACCAGATCATGTCGCAAATCGAGGATGAGCGCGTCAACAAGCGCGCCCGCATCTATTTGCGCGATTTGCGGCGCGACGCGATTATCGAATATAACTGAGCCGATGAATGACAGGGCCGACGCCGGACAATCGATAACGCCTCTTGCCATAGCGATGGGCGATCCGGCCGGAATTGGCCCGGAAATCGTCGCCAAATGCTGGATGGCGCGGGAAGCGCAAGCTCTCCCCCCCTTTTTCGCCATCGGCGAGCGCCGCGCGATAGAAGCCATATGGAACGGCCCGATAGCCAGCATCACCACGCCCGATGAGGCGCGCGCACATTTCGCGCATGCGCTCCCCGTGCTTCAGCACGACATGAGCGGCGAAATCACGCCCGGAGAACCCAATGCCGACGGCGCCCAGTGCGCGCTCCACTCGCTGGAGATCGGCATCGGCCTCGCGAAATCCGGGGCGGCCGCCGCGCTGGTGACGGGGCCGGTCAGCAAGAGCCAGCTTTACCAGATCGGCTTCACCCATCCCGGCCAGACGGAGTTTATCGCCGAGCGATGCGGCATATCGCCTGCCAATGTGGTGATGATGCTGGCGGGGCCAAGCCTGCGGGTGGTGCCGCTCACCATCCATATACCGTTGGGCGATGTTCCGGCAGCCCTCTCGATCGAGCTCATCCGCACCCGCGCGCTTGTTGCCTCCAAGGGTCTGACGCGCAACTTCGGGATCGCCAGCCCGCGCCTGGCCGTTGCGGGGCTGAACCCCCATGCGGGGGAAAATGGCGCTCTTGGCCGCGAGGAGATCGACATCATCATCCCCGCGATAGAGTCGCTGCGCACGGAAGGGATGGATATTTCCGGGCCATATGCCGCCGACGGCATGTTTCATGGCCCCGCGCGCGCGGCCTATGACGCGGCGCTGTGCATGTATCACGATCAGGCGCTGATCCCGATCAAGACGCTCCATTTCGATGATGGCGTCAACATGACGCTGGGCCTGCCGATCGTGCGGACATCGCCGGACCATGGCACGGCTTTCGGCATTGCGGGCATGGACAGCGCCCGCCCCGGCGCGATGATCGCCGCCATACACATGGCCGAACAGGCCGCGCGCAACCGGACGGCGGCGGAGGCGGCGCTTGCCTGCTCCTGAAGCCGGTCGGGCGTCCGGTGTCGCTACTCAGCCCGATCTCCCTCCGCTGCGCGATGTGATCGCCCGCCATGGACTCGCCGCCAGCACGGCGCTGGGCCAGAATTTCCTGCTCGACGAGCAACTGCTTGGCCGAATTGCCGCCATCCCCGGTGATCTC
>CAYOZY010000133.1:0-7788 GCA_964408525.1 uncultured Sphingobium sp.
CGGCGGCTATTGGCTGGCCGGCTACCTCATGGACCGCAATGCCGTCCAGCCGTTCGACCCTCAGAACAAAGCCGCTGCTCGCCCCAATAATGGGTCCTTCGATCCATCCAGATCAATCGCCGTTCGTTTCTTGCTTACCCCGCGTTCCGGGTCGTCCATGTTGCCGCCAAACTCGAAAAGGTGCTAGCGAGTGGTTAAATGCGCCCAAAGATTGTCAGGGCCGGCCGTTGCAAATGACCGCCCTAGCAATGCTGCCCAGTGGCTTTCGTTGCCCAAATCTTCACGCCATGCAAGGGCACGCAAGCTGAAACGATGAAGAACATGTTCAGTAGTGAGGCCGATTGCCCCATGAACCTGGTGGGCAATTGCTACGCCTGTCGTCGCGGCATCTGCACAACGCACCTTGGCCGCAGCGATTTCCAACAGCAGTTCATTTGCCGGTATCTGAACAGCGGCCAGCGCATCGACGGCTGATCCGGCCGCGGCCGCAGCAGCGGCGGTTTCTCCGGCCAAACGAGCAATATTGTTCTGAACCGCCTGGAAGCGGCCGATAGTTTTCCCGAACGCGACCCTATCGTTGGCATACTCCACCGTTCGTACAAGTATCTGCTGAAGGGCGCCAGCAATCTGCAGACTGCGCATTGCCGCCCCCATGTAGTAAAGAGAGGGGGTGCCAGCACACAGTGTTCCCGTTGCCAGCGGAGCCACCCCGTCAAACGTGACCTTCGCCCGACTATCGCCAGCAAGTGTGTACGAAGATTCGAAGCGACACTCGCCTGGCGCGACCAATGCAACCGTCTGCCCATCGTCAAGAGGCACCGCCAGATGCATTGTCTCGTCGGCAAATGGGACAGCATGTGCGGTTCCGCCGAGCCGGCCGTTTTCCTTCTTCGTGATGTGGTCTCGTGGCCTTGCTGGTACTGGGATAATCGGCCCGGAAGGGGGTGATATTTCCGCGGCGCCCAAAAGCCAGGCCCCCAACATCGTCTCTACAAGGGGGACTGGCAACGCAAAGCGACCCGCGGTCTCGATGATTTCGAAACCTTCCGCCAAGCTCAGTCCTATCCCACCCAAATGGTCCGGTACCCAGGCAAGCGGCAGGCCATTATCTTCCAGCGCATCCCAGAGTGGCGCACGCCAGCTGTCGTCGCCCGCAAGAATCAGTGTTTGAGGATCGGCATGATCAGAAAAAATGCGGGCGACACTGTCGGCGATCAATCCCTGCGCCATTTTCAGTCCAGGTGCTGATCACGCATCCCGGCATTGCGCCGGGCGGCGTGAGACATTTCGCGTAACACCGGACCCAGTTCGACGGGATCGAGGATTGGCGCGCATTCAGGTCCCCGGTGCCAACCTTCCAGTACCGAAAATATGCCATTGCCTACCTGATACACGCGGCCGGTAATGTCACGTGATTCTGCACTGGCAAGATAGGCGACAACGGGCGCTATCCATTTAGGATCACGCAGCTCCCGCTCTTCGTCGGTCAGCTCCCGCAGGCTTTCCGACAATCTCGTGACGGCGGTGGGTGTGATCACATTGACAGTCACGCCGATACGGGCGAGTTCGCGCGCGGCAATGATGGAAAAGGCGGCAACGCCAGCCTTCGCTGCGCCGTAGTTGCTTTGCCCTACATTGCCATAAAGACCCGAGGTTGACGCGGTGTTGATGAGACGGGCGTTAACATGTTCGCCGGATTCCTTGAACAACTGCTTCCAGTAGACCGCAGCGTGGCGCGACGGTGCGAACGTGCCCTTGAGATGAACGCGAACGACGTCGTCCCACTCCCTTTCCGACATATTGGTCAACATCCGATCTCTCAATATTCCGGCATTGTTGACGAGAACGTCAAGTTTCCCAAAGGTCGCGACAGTCATGTCGATCAAATTTTTCGCTTCGTTCCAGTCAGCCACATCATCGCCGTTCGCGATCGCCTCTCCACCCCGCGAACGAATGAGTTCCACCACTTCCTGCGCCGGGCCGACGTCGGCACCCGAACCGTCAGCGTTGGTGCCCAGATCGTTAACCACCACCTTGGCACCATGTTCGGCGAGCAGCAGTGCGTATTCCCTGCCGACACCTCGCCCCGCGCCCGTGACGATCGCAACGCGCCCTTCACAAAGCTTCATGTCTGCTCCTGCTACGTCTATGTTCTGCAGCGCCCGCTCTGTGACGTGCACCACTCCGGACGCACCATGCCCCCGACCAAGAGCCAAATTGGCAGCCTGAACGCCGCGACACTACGAGAAAGTTAGAGCGTATTTATAGAGTTTCCGATATGTGTGTATATCAACCTCAGGCGTCGATCACCGACCGCGCTGCGCCTGGGGCATTCGTGATAGCGCTTTGAATAAAGCGTGAAAGGCGCGCCGCCGATGGGGTCATACGGGTCCCGCGGGACGTTAAAATGCCGGTGCGGCGGACCATCGGCGGATCAATGATTGGCAACGCCACTAGATCGCTGTCCATCTTGTCCGGAAGCGCGAGCCTTGGAACTATTGCCGCTCCCACCCCGGCCCGGACCATTCCAATTGCTGTATGAACCTGCCGTACCTTGGTGCGGGAACTTAGGTTGATGCCGTTAACACCTGCCGCCTCCCGCAAGCTGGCCTGTAGCGGCGCGGTACCTTTAAGAAAGATCAGGGTAAGATCAGCTAGCAATTTGAGTGGCGCCGCATCCAGGCTGGCAAATTGATGGCGGATCGGCAACAAGACACACATCGGATCGTCCGCAGCGAGCGTGAAAGCGATTGTTGGCGGCGGCGGGTCGACACACGGACCAATACCGAAGTCTACGCGTCGTGCGGCAAGGGCCTCGACCATTTCCACATATGTCAGTTCCTCGATGTCGATCTGGGTCGTTACATCCTTGCTCCGGTAACTCGCCAAAATGGTTGGAAGGCGTACACCCGACAAGGACGGTACGCACGCGACTACTACGCGCCCCTTTCGACTGTCAGCAAAATCTTGTGCGGCGACCAGCCCCGCCTCGATTGCTTCAAAGCCTTCCGCAAGTCCGCGCGCGAGCGCTTCACCGGCGTCCGTTAGGGTTACGCGACGGGTCGTACGATCAAGTAGGCGAACGTCGAGATGCTGTTCGAGTTCACGTACCTGCACGCTGACCGTGGCCTGCGAGCGCCCCAGTTCAAGCGCAGCGCGACTGAAAGAAAGATGACGCGCGGCCGCCTCGAACGATCTGAGCAGCGTTAGGCTGACGCGTGCGAGCTTTGAGGTTTCCATGCTCCCGACGAACTATCGGGAATACTGCAATATTACCACGACGTTATTCCTTATCTGCATTTTTGGTAATCGTTTTCCCCCGATCATGTCCAGGGTCCTATTGGATCAGGACTGTTCACCTGCGAGGGCCTGCCTTGGCCGAATGACACTGGAAACAAAGGGGCCCAAAGGCGGCAATTCGGCATAACGATGGTCAATCATCGCCATTTCCGCGCAGGTTAGGTGCAAGTCGCAGGCCGCCACATTATCCTCCAGTTCGCTTTCACTACGGGTGCCCGGTATCGGAATAATAACGGAAGAACGCGCCAACAGCCAAGCGAGCGCAACGCGCTGGACGGAAACGCCCCGTTCGGCGGCAACATCGGAGCAGACATGGCGAAGCGAGTCAAATCGTCCGCCCGCCAGTGGAAAAAAGGCGAGAAACCCTATTCCGTTTTCGGTGCAATAGTCGACCACTGCGTCCGCGCGCCGATCCGTAACATTGTAAAGGCATTCCACAGTCGCGATAGGGACGATTGCGCGCGCACGCTCTAGCTGTTCGACAGTGGCCTTGGACAAACCGACGTGACGCAGCTTTCCTTCGCGCCTCAGATCCGCAAGCGTCATTGCGATTTCTTCAATTGGCACGCTCTCATCAATGTGATGGAGGTTCCACACCGGAATGGTTTCCAGCCTCAGTCGGCGCAGGCTGCCCTCGACGGCTGCCCGCACATGCGCGGCATCGCCGTTAGGCACGAGCACACCTGGCTGTGGCTGGGTCAGCCCGCCCTTGCTCGCAATGACCAAATCGGCTGGATAAGGATAGAGCGCTGCGCAAATCTGAGTTTCGCTCGTTCCGGGTCCATAGATATCGGCGGTGTCGATCAGATTGATGCCAAGCTCTACCACCCTGCGCAAAATGCGGTCAGAATCGACACCGGCGGCTGGTGGGCCCTTCGCATCGGGGCCAACGTCCAACAACTGTAGCGCCCCATATCCCATGCGACTGACTTCTAGATCGCCGCCAATCTTAAAACGCCCCGCTTGCCCGATCAGGGTCATCCCGTTATCTCCTTCATCCCTCATCAGGTGCGCGCGCAGGCAGGATACGTCAACGCGGAATGGGACGGCGACCTATAGACCCAATCAATCAATACTTTCGGATCATATCTTTGCCCAAGCCCCCCCGCAACCCTACTAAGTAGTCGGCAACGGCCGAGATCAGCACAGAGGCTTAGGAGCAACGGATGGATTATTCACGCTATCGACACCTCAAAGTAGAAATAGACCAGGGCATTGCCACGGTATCGATTAATCGCCCCGAAGTTCTCAACGCGGTTAACATGGATCTGCATCGGCAGCTCGAGGACATCTGGCTCGATCTAGCCGATGACGATACCCTCTCAGTCGTCATCCTTACCGGCGAAGGGAAAGCCTTCATGGCCGGTGGCGACCTTAAGGGAATGTCTGAACGTTTCGGTACGGAAAGGGGGTTGCGACACGCTCTCGGCGTGACGGTGATGGCCAAGCGGCTGCTGAGCGGCATTCTTGATTTCCCCAAACCGGTCATTGCCGCAGTCAATGGGGATGCAATCGGTCTGGGGGCGACGATAGCCCTGTTTTGTGACATGGTGGTCATTGCGCAAGATGCAAAAATTGGTGATCCGCACGTAAAGGTCGGCGTTTCCGCCGGGGATGGAGGCGCCATCATCTGGCCGCTTCTGTTAGGACCGGCGCGCGCCAAGGAATTCCTGATGCTCGGCCTCCTCGCTTCTGGCACCGAAGCCGAACGCATCAATCTCGTCAACCGCGCCGTACCACGCGAAGATGTCCTCAAGGTTGCCCGCGAACTCGCCGACAATCTCGTTGCGCTGCCCCCCTGGGCAGTTCGCTATACGAAGTCGACTGTGAACATTATGGTACGCCATTTCCTTAACATGATGATGGACGCTTCGATGACCAGCGAGGCGCTCACCATGTTGACTCAAGATCATGGCGAAGCGGTGAAGGCCTTCGTTGAGAAGCGCAAACCCGTGTTTCGTGGAGGCTGACAACAGTGTCCACCGCGTTGATATTCGATCAGATTCGACTTCCCGCCATCAGTCAGGCCTTCCGGAACGAGGTGCGGGCTTTTCTGGCGGAGGAAGTTGCACGGGGGTCATTTGATCCTACCAGGCCCCATCAGCGCGAACATTGGGATGATGTTGGCTTTGCCCGGCGTGTAGCGGACCGTGGCTGGATCGGCCTGACATGGCCCAAGCGCTACGGAGGACAAGAGCGCAGCTATCTGGACCGTTATGTTCTGACCGAAGAATTCCGCGCGGCCAATGCTCCAGTGCGGCAATATTTTACCGCCGACCGGCAGAGCGGCCCTATGCTCATCAAATACGCCGCAGAGTCAGTGAAGGAGGATATTCTTCCCAAAATCGTACGGGGCGAGGTGCAGTTTTGCATCGGCATGAGTGAACCGAATTCGGGTTCCGATCTGTTTGCCGCGAGTACCAAGGCGACTCGAACAGACAAGGGATGGGTTCTGAACGGATCAAAAATCTGGACGACCAACGCACATAGTTCCGACTATATGATCGGCTTGTTCCGCACCTCCGCGCCGACAAAAGACAATCGGCGTCACGGGCTGACCTCTTACCTGGTCGATATGAAGACGCCGGGCATCACCTGTCACCAGATCGCGCAGATGAACGGCGAGACAGAGTTTAACGAGGTGGTATTCGATGACGCCTTGATTCCGCATGAGTATCTGCTTGGCAACGTTGATGACGCATGGAAGCAGGCTACATCGGAACTTGCCTATGAACGTTCGGGACCGGAAAGATTTCTCGAAACTTTCTATATGTTGCCGGCGCTCCTCAAACAGACGGGCTCCGACATCGATAACCGCACTGCTGAAGGCATCGGCCGCCTGGTAGCGCAGATACATACTTTGCGCCGCATGTCGGTATCGGTCGCAGGTATGCTGGAAAACGGCCGTGAACCGGTGACGGAAGCCGCCATTGTCAAGGATCAGGGAACACTCTGGCAACAGGAATTGCCGTCCTCCGTTCGCCGCCTGACGGCGTTCGAGGCGACGGGTGAAGACGATTCGAGGTTTGAAGATATGCTTCATTACGCATTACAAACGGCACCCAAGCTTACAATTCAGGGCGGCACGACCGAAATTCTGCGCGGTATCATTGCACGTAGCTTGGGTCTGCGCTGAACATGCTGCGCCGTACCCTTTCCAGCGTTCCGGCAGCTTTAATCTCCGGCCTCACATTACCGGTCATCGCCGCTCCCATGTATTTGTTGTCGGGGCCAGAACTGGTCATTGCCGCGTGCAAGGCTGGCGTGATCGGAACCTTCAACAGCCTCAATGCCGTCGACGATGCCACGCTTGTCTCTTGGCTTGATCGCATCAACGCCGAAATCGAGGCATCGCGCGATGAAGGGCAGCGTCCGGCTCCCTACGCGGTCAATCTCATCGTTCGCAAAACTGATCGCTTCTCTTCAGACCTAGCGACTATACAACGATTTGCACCCCCCGTCGTTATTACAGGAATCGGCGATCCAAGCGAGGTGGTCAGAGTCGTTCATGCTTATGGGGGACTCGTCCTTCATGATGTTGCGACAATACGACATGCGGAGCGGGCGATTGCAGCGGGAGTGGATGGTCTCATCCTGCTCTCAGCCGGAGCGGGTGGTCATACTGGTCATGCCAACCCCTTCGCTTTCGTGCGCGAAGTGCGAACACTGTGGGACGGCCTTGTCATCCTTGCCGGCGCGATAAGTGATGGCTATGGCGTGCGCGCCGCGACCGCTTTGGGCGCAGACCTTGCCTATATGGGCACACGCTTTGCCGCAACGCAGGAGTCACGGGCAGCGGCAAGCTATAAAGAGATGCTGACGCAGCATAACATGGGCGACATCGTCGTGACCGATAGAATTTCAGGGCTCCCTGCCGCGTTCATGAAGGGATCCCTGATCGCGGCGGGCCTCGATCCGGCGGCGCTGCCCCCCCTCAAAGCCCCTTTCATCGCGGACCTCCCCGAGAACATCAAACCCTGGCATGATGTCTGGAGCGCGGGTCAGGGAGTCGGCATCATCACGGACATACCTACAGTCGAAGAACTTGTGTCACGACTGGCTGAAGAATATCAACGCGCGTAAATCGACAGGGATCAGCCTAGTCGAGCACATCCGTTCTTGACGATATGCACACCCCGCGCTTCGACTTCCGCTTCAAAGAAAAGCTGCGTACCTTCCTCCCACCAGTGAACCGCGATGGTTTCACCGGGAAAGCAGGGTTTGGAAAAACGCACCGCGAATTGTCGGATCGCTGCTGCGTCATAGTCCGCGTAGCTTTGCAGCAAGGCCCGGCAGCAAATGCCATATGTGCAAAGACCATGCAGTATCGGCCGGTCATATCCTGCCTTTGCCGCAGTGGCCGGGTCGCTATGGAGCGGGTTGCGATCCCCCGACAAGCGATAGAGCAACGCTTGGTCCGGGCGAGTGGCGATTCGCACCGTGCGATCGGGCGCGAGTTGCCAGACGGTTCCGTCAGAGCCGGTCGAG
>CAYOZY010000134.1:0-7776 GCA_964408525.1 uncultured Sphingobium sp.
TGGCTGAGTGAGGGATGTTGCCACGTGGCAACGTGCCAATATTCAGGGTGAAAACGAGGCGCGGGCCGGGTTTGTTGCCACGTGGCAACAAGCGGCCGACAAATGTGATTTGAAAGGTTTGGAGTAGGCGATGGCAAAGGGTAACCGAGGCTTCGGCAGCAGTTTGACAGAGGGGCTCGACGACGAGATCGACGTCGGCAGCCCTGCGCCATCGGAAAGCATTATGGCGAGCCGTAGTCAGAGCCTTGCGAGAATTGCCGCCGGTAAAGTCGTCACGGATCGCACCGAGTGGGTCGACCCAGCTCGCTGTCGTCCCTGGCGTCTGCACAACCGCGATCTGGACCACTTGAACGAAGAGAGTTGCCGCGATCTCATTGACGCATTCCTCTCCGCTAAGAAGCAGCGCATTCCCGCGATCGTGCGCCGCCTCAAGGATGACCCAGACTACGACTTCGAAATCATAGCGGGCGTAAGGCGATGGTGGACCGTTCAATGGCTCCGCGAGCATCATCACCCGGAATATGAATACCTCGTCACGATCCAAAACGTTTCCGACGAGGAAGCGTTCAGGGTTTCGGACATCGAGAACCGGTCGCGCAAAGATATCTCAGACTGGGAACGGGCGAAGGAGTATTCACGGGCGCTGGAGGAGTTCTACGATTCCAACCAGAGTGAAATGGCAGAGCATCTGAAGATTTCGCGCTCATGGCTCAGCCGTCTGCTCGATGTGGCGCGGTTGCCAGCAGAGATAGTGAATGCCTTTCCCGACACGCATGGCATCACCGTCCGCATCGCAAGAGACATTAAGCCACTCACTTCAGAGAAGCGCACTCTGGACTTGATGGTCGCAGAAAGCATGGCCATTGTTGCTGAGCGCGACGATCTGGGAACGGCTTTGCCCGCTCCCGAAGTCGCAAAGCGCCTTATTCGGGCAACTGTCGCTCCTGCAAAGCCTGCTGGCGGCGAGGTCGAAGTGAAGGGTGCCGCTGGCAAAGTGATCTTGCGCTATGCCCATTCTGCAAGAAGCGGATATACCTTCAAGGTGCCCGCGCGTAGCGGCGCTTCGGCAACTGAAGTGTTGAAGGCCATAGAGGCTATCCTGACGTCCTGACCTTTTGGGGCGTCATTGGGTCCGTTAGTTGCGTCACAAATCGCCTGGGGCCGGATCGGATCGCGCGGGCAGGGGAGGGCGGTCTCGTTTGCGAGCGAGGACGAGGCATCGCGTTTTACCCGCCGGCTGCTGCGTCACCGGTCGTCCGCGCCCAAGCGGATCGACGTGGCGTACCGTGAAGTCTCTTTCTAGCCGCGGGAAGACCTCAGGAGGCCATCTTGGGGCGTTTGGGGGCCAGCGCATGATCTCCGGGGCGCAAGATCGCCAGATCGGCCTTCGCGAGCGCCTGGGCGGCTTGTGAGGCGGTGCGCCGGGTCACGCCGAGCGCCCGAGCCAGTTCGGCGCGGGTGAGCGGGCCGAGGCCACCAATCAATTGCCACATCGCCGGCGCCTGCGACGATGCGTAGAGGCCCGCGAGACATGCTTCCCCGCGCGCAACCATCGCCGTGACGGCGGCGAGGTCCGTTGCCACGTCACTGGCGGCAACGCCAAGCGCATTACCCAGCAGGGCGGGGAGGGGGTGTTCGGGCTCGGCGCGGAACATGCTGCGCGGCGCCAGCCCGGCGAGCGCCAGTGGAGCCGCACCCAGGGCGAACAGCTGCGGGCGCAGCGCGGCGGCGAGCGAGGCGGCCCAGGCGCTCCCGCGCGCGGCAAAACGCTGGAACACGCGGCCCTCGATCACCACCTCCTCGCTGCCGCCCTCGAGAAAGTCGATCTCGTCCTCGCGCAGCTGGCGGAGCCATTCGATCAGGTGTCGGCTGCCAAAGTTTATGGCAACCGAATTTATGCACTAAGTATCAATGCATTAAGGCGATTCCGGGAGCAGCAATTCTGGCAGGCCGGAAATACATGTCGGGCGCTCTGCCAGAATTGATGTCATCGAACGGGTCGATTTCCGGCCAGGGGAGGGCGGGTGATCGAGCGGAAGCCGCAGTCGGCGAAGGCCATCTCAACCGAGGCGCTGGCAACAGGGGCCGAGCTCTATCCGATCTTCAGGCGACATGTTCCGCTCGAGGGATTGATGTCCTCACAGGTCATCGCCGAAGTTTCAGCCGCATCAGGCCTCAGCGCGCGCCAGGTACGCCGGTTGGCGGCAAGATTCCGCGCAAACCCGGTGGCCGCTAGCCTCGCTCCGACACCGCGCGGCCCCCGGATTGGCAGCCACCGCATCGCCGCGCCCGTAAAAGCGGCAATCGAGCGGCTCACCCATGAGATATTCCTGGCAAAGCCGCCGCCAACGGCGGCCTTGGCGGCCCGCGAAATCCACGGATTGCTGCTTGCGGAGGATGGGGAGTTCCGCTTCTCGCCGGGCGTGGTCCCGAGCGAACGCACACTGATCCGCCTGATCGGGGAGATTTCGGAGCCGCAGCGGGCACGATCGAGCATGGGCTCGAAGCAGCGAAGCGCCCATGAACCGCATCCTGGCGAGTATCGAAGCGAGGGTTTGCTCGATCTGGTCCAGATGGATCACACCCGCGCCGATGTGATTCTGGTCGATAGCAAGCATCGCGAGGAACTCGCGCGCCCGTGGATCACATTGCTGGTGGAGGTCTGGACCCGCAGTATTTTGGGCTTTTATGTGAGTTTTGGGGACCCCTCGATCTTCCGCTGCGGCCGGGCGGTCGCTAATGCCCTGTTGCCCAAGGAACCGCTGCTTGAGGAACTGGGCGTCGATGTTTCCTACCCGATGTATGGGCAATTCCGGCGGCTTCATGCCGACCACGCCGCTCCGCACCGGGCCGAGAGCTTCCGGCGTGCTTGCCTGGCCAATGGTATCGATCCCGATATCCGTCCGCGCGGTCCGGCCCACTTTGGCGGGCACATCGAGCGGCTGATCGGCACTATGGTCGGCAGGATGCGCCTGCTGCCAGGTGCGACCGGAGGAAATGTGACCCAGCGTGATGGTTACGATGCCGGCATGGCGGCGGCGATGACCCTGGCGGAGTTCGAGCGCTGGCTGCTGTTGCAGATCGCCATCTATCACAACGCGCCGCACAAGGGATTGCGCGGACAATGCCCCGCGCAGGCCTGGAAAATGGCGGTTTCGGGCCATCTGCCGCTGGTCCCGGTCTGCCTCGATGTCGAGCATCTCACCCGCCAGTTCCTGCCCGTGCGGCAGCGAACCGTGCAGGCCTATGGTGTGCAGATCCTGCATCGCCGCTATTGGCACCCGGTGCTCGCGCCCCGGATTGGCCAGCAGATTACCGTGCATCACGACGAGCGCACGTTGCAGGAGGTTTACGCCGAAATCGACGGACAGTTCGTCGTCCTACCAGTGGTGGGCCACTATCCCGACGTCAGCGAGCCCGAATCGGAAACCGAACGGCAACGCCTGCGGCGCGAAGGGTCAGCGTTCCAGGCTGACGGCGCGCAGGCGGCGACCGCGCGTTATATCGAGGCTGCGCGGCGCGAAGTCGTCGCGGCCCGGCAGCGCACGGCCAGCAGTCGGCAGGAACGCAAGCGCCGGGAGCGGGAAGGGGTATCGCACTCGCCCCAAGCGAAAGGCGGGATCGAGAGGGCCGAGGTTCGCTGGCTCCCGGCAGCCGATCTGCCACAGGATGACTGGCTCAAATGGCGCAAATGAGCGGACATTCGGCCTTCTGGATCGATTTCGACGAGGCGCGCCGCGCGGTCGAGACGCTTGTCGAGCTGGCGCATGACGAGCCGGACGAGCGGCCACCCTGCGTCCTGCTGGTCGGCCAGTCGGGCATGGGCAAGACCTCGATCCTGCGTGAGACCCAGCGCCGGATCGCGCTCGACTTTCCCGAACCCGAGGAATGGGGCGAGGCGCGTTACGAACCGATGCTGCGCACGGTGATCCCTTCGGGTTCGACCGCGCTCAAGATCAACCTGACGCTGCTGTGGAAGCAGGGCTGGCCGATTGCCGGCAAGACGCACCGGATCGCCGATCTCAAGGTCGTCGAGCTGTTGCGCCGCCAAAGGACGCGGCTTGTGGGGATCGACAATGTCCATGCGATCCTCACCGCCGGCGGGAGGGCGCGGCGCGACACGCTCGATGCCTTCCGCTTCCTGATGAGCGAGGGCAATGTGCCGATGGTGGTGGCCGGGCTCGACGTCGCGGCGGACATTTTTGCCGAGGATGTCGAACTGGCCTATCGCTCGATCATCGTGCGGCTCAATCCCTGGCCGCCGGGAGAGCCATCGCAGCGGCTGATCCGGGTTCTGGGGCAGGGGATGCAACTGATCGAGCCTGAGCGGCTCGCCGAGCCCGAAATCGCCGAATTTCTCTGGCGTCACAGCCTCGGCGTCACTGGCAATTTCAAGCGGTTGCTGCATTGGGGGCAGAAGGTGGCCCGCCGCCATGGCCGCGAATGCGTGGAGTTCGCCGATATCCGCGAGGCGGCGGGTCTGCTGCCGAGCCATCCGTCGCGGTGATTGCACTCGGGCTCGAGCCGGAACCGCTCGCATTCCGCGTGCGCCCGCTTGCCGACGAATGCTTTGATTCGTGGATCGATCGGGTCGGACGTGCGCACGATGTCACGCGGAGCGTGCTTTTCCGCCATCTCGGGATCGAACCGGCGCTGGCAGGGCAGGACCTAGGGCGCGGCAGGCGCGGCCTCGACACCACGTGGCACCAGGCCTTCGATGGCCTGGTCGAACGGCTTGCCTGGGCGGTGCAATGCGAGAAGGAGCGGATTTCCGCGACATTTCTGGCTTGCGAGGCAAGCGCCCTGCTGCCGCGCGGATTGCGCCACTATGCCTGTGCACGGTGCTGGTACGAGGCGCGCCGGGCGGGGAAGCCCGAATTCATCCGGCGCGAATGGATCTTGCGGGCGAGCTGGCGGTGCCGGGAGCACGGCCTGCCGGGCAAAGTGCCAGGCGAACCGGGCGGTCGGCTATCGTTGGCGCAATTGGCGCGCTTGGTGGTTCTGGCCGAACGCTCGCTTGCGGTGGCGAGGCCATCGCAGAAGACAATCCGGCGCAATTCCGCGATTCTTGCCCAGTTGGTCCGGCAGTCGGAATGGCAGAGGCACCGGGCAATCGACCATGCCTACCGGGACCGGATTGCAGCAAATGTGTTCCATTTCTCAGCGGATCGCATCGCCATGCTGGCCTTGGCGCATGGTCGGCGCGGTGCGGCCCCTCGGCGTTTCGAGACCCTGATTTCGCAAGCTTTGCCCGAGAGGCCCACGCCGGGCGGCGGCAGCCTGGCCGATCAGAAACCGCCCTATCGCCTGCAAGCCGCTTTCAGGACCAAACCGCGCTCGCACTGGATCGCTCCTGAGTTGCTGAGCCTGCTTTGCGCCTATGGTGCGCTGCGGGCCCGGCAAGGTCGGGAGGCGGTGCTCCAGGCCGCCTAGGCAGCTGTCTCGTGCCGCCAGTCGGGCAGGGCCATGGGGATCGTGATGGCGCAGACAAACGGCGCGAAGGGGCCGTGCGCGCGGGCCAGGTGCTGGGATTCGAGTTGCCGCAGCAGTTTGGCGGCGCCGGCCTTGGTGGCGGGGAGCGCGCGGGCGAGCTGGGCGGGGGTCAGTCCGCCAAGCCCGAACAGCAACATCCAGGCCAGATAGAGCCGCGAGTTCGAACGCTGGTTCGGAAACTCGCGCGCGAAAATGTCGGCCGCGCGCGGCATGCGGGCCACGTCGCAGGCGGTGTCGTGTAGCGCGGCAAGCAGGCTTTCGCGGCCGTCTGTGCGCCGTTCGCCAGCGTCACGATCGGCGCGGAACAGCCGGCGGTGGACGACGCCGACGAAGGGCAGGGGGGTCTCGCTCAACCGGAAGGCTGACCCAAGCGCCACAGCCGCCAGGTTGATCGCCCAGCACGGCGTGCGGGCGGTTGCCGACAGGGCATCGCGCTCATCGCCGCTCGAATAGCGGAACCGGTCGACGAGCGTGAGCAGCCGTTCAAGCGGTGCCTGCGGCAGCTTGGCCTGGTCGAATGCACCCAGCACCGCATCGAGGTCGCCCGTACTCGCGGCGACGATGGCCTCGGCGTCGGCGGCCTCGCTGGCCATCGGCCGGATGGCGATTTTGCGCACCGTGCGGATCGCCTGGGTGAGCGGCTTTTCGCGGGGGCACAGGGCGCGTTCGAGCAGGGTGAGGAAGGCGTTGCGCTGGGCGGCGCATTCGGCGCCGATCAGGGAGGCCCCGAGTGTGATCGCCCGGTCCTGGCGGTATTGCTCCCAGGCGCGCGAGAGCCAGTGGAGCGCCAGCGAAGCGCGCATTTCCGGGGAATAGAGGGCATGGGACGCGAGCAGGCACTTGGCCAGAGTGTCGATCTGGCCGATACGAAAGGCGATGGGGCCGGCGTCGATCGCGCTGCTCAAGCGAATGACCTTCGTTGCTGTGGCTCCGAATTGGCTACCTGCGCCGGGAATCAGGGTCAAATACAAAGTTTACCTAAAGTGCAGTTTGGTATCCTATCTTTCCGACTGTCAAAAACACGGACTTTCCATAATCGGGACTTATGGTAAAATCGGTGTTGCCGAAAGGGCCGATTTTGTCCAAAAAGACCCGGTGAAACCCACCGGAAACTCCCATGCTCGCCGCAACTGATGGGCCGTTCCCGTCTTCGGTCGAGCTGGTCTTGCGCCGTTACGCGCCGCTGGTCGATGCGCGCGGCGCCAGTTCGGTCGGGTTCGAGGCGGCGGTCGCGGCGATGGCGCCGGCGACCAAGGCGGCGATCACCGCCGACCTCAAGTGCTTCCTCGCCTGGTGCAAGTCGCGCCGGCCCGTCGCCACCGCGGTTCCCGCCGAACCCGAGACGCTCGTCCACTACCTGCGCTGGCTGGCCAAGGGTTCTGATACCCGGACACCGGCAAAGCCCGCGACGCTTGCGCGCCGGATCGCCAGCATTGCCCGGGTGCATCGCATGCTCGGGTTCGGCGATTCCGAGCCGTTGCCCACCCAGGCCGGGATGGTCCGTGATACCTTGAAGGGTATCCGCCGCGACAAGCGGCATCGCCAGCGCCAGGCAGGGCCGCTCCGGCTTGGGGACGCCATGGCCGAAGGGCAGGGGGCTCCCGAAGGCGTGACGGTCAAGGCGCTGCTCGCATCCTGCAGCACCGACATCATCGGTCTGCGCGATGCGGCGCTGATCAGCCTTGCCTATGACGCTGGTCTCAGGGTCTCGGAATTGGTCGGAACCGAGGTTGCTGATCTGCGGCAGGTTGGCGACGGCAGCGGCCGCCTCGAGATCGGGCATTCCAAGACCGACCAGCTGGGGGAGGGGGCTCTGGCCTGGCTGTCGCCAGAGACGATGGGTCATATATCAGCTTGGCTGCTTGCCAGCGGAATTGGCGAAGGCCCGGTGTTTCGGCGGATCAATGTGCTGACCAGTCCGCCGGATCCTGCCGGACAGCAGATCGTGCGGCACTACATTGGCGCCAAGCCGCTCACCCGCCAAGGTGTGGTCGCGATCCTGCGCCGCCGGGTACTGGAGGCGATCGATCTCGGCCATGTCGAGCTCGAGCCAGGCATGGAAGGCGACACCGTCCGGGCCTTGAGTGCTCATTCGTTTCGGGTCGGGTTGACCCAGGACCTGTTCGCGGCCGGGGAGGATGGTGCGGGGATTGCGCTGGCGCTGCGGTGGTCGTCGCCAACCACGGCGCTGCGCTATGCGCGGGAACTGGCCGTGGGCAATAATGCAGCCGCGCGCGTGCTGGGGCGCTTCCCCCTCGTCGTGCTCGACCTGCCCTGGCCGGA
>CAYOZY010000135.1:0-7720 GCA_964408525.1 uncultured Sphingobium sp.
CGTCCAATCTCCGCCAAGCATGCTCAAGCTTCACGATTTTTGCAACAGAGCCCCATCGCGTAATAGCAGCCCACATGCCATAATTGCGGCATGATCTTGCCACCCGCCGCATGGACGGCTTTGGCGATACCGGCCCATCCGGCTTCAGCATCCGCGCCGTGGAATCGCGGAACCGCGGGGTCGTTCGACGCGCCGGGATGATCAACCCACGCCCCTTCGGTGATGATCAGGCCGACGTCGGCGGCTGCACGCCGGACATAATAGCCCGACATGTCATCTGTCGGCACGCCGTCAGGGCAGAAACTGCGCGTCATGGGAGACATGACGACGCGATTGCGAAGCTCCAGCGCGCCCAGTGCTATCGGCTCGAAAAGCTTACTCACGATATCTGTCTCCGGCTTGGTGCTTGTTCAAAACAGACCCGATGTCGGGTTCATCCCGACGAGCCTGCGGCCATATTGTTCATGGGCGGCATCGAGATCAAACGCATAATGGGTCGACCCCACACTCACGTCGCGCAAGATCCGCTGCAGCGGATTGTCGAGGAAATGCAGACTTGAACCGGCAGATGCGCTCGCCACCTGAATGCCCTCCCGGCAAAGATGAACGCCTTCGGCAATCTGTGCCCGCCAGCGCAGCCGTGCCGTGAGACGGTCATCGGCCGAGAGACCCTGATAATCGAGAAGTTCGCGTCCGACTTGTCGGATAAGGATTTCTCCGGTCCGGATCAGCAAGTCCGCACGTGCCAGCCGCGCTTGCGACAGAGGCTTCTCGACTTGGGCAACCGACTCGCCGACGCGGGTGCGTACCGCGAGACGTTTTGCGACCGCGGCAATCGCCGCCCTTGCCGCACCGACGATGGGGACCGACCCGGCGAAGGTCAGAAAAGGGATCATCGGCATGCCGTACAGCGTGTCGCCAAGGCGTGTCATCGCGGTCGATTTGCCCTCGAGAATCGGCCCGACAAATGCGGTGCGATGGGCAGGAACGAATATGTCTTCGGCGACAATATCCTGGCTACCTGTGCCGCTCAGGCCATCGACATACCAGCTATCGAGAATCTTGATGTCACTGACCGGGAACAGCGTGATGGCAAGAGCCGGCTCACCATCGGTTTCGAGTATAGCCAGCCCGATCACCCAATCGGCGTTCATGACGCCGGTCCCCCACTTCCAGTGCCCGCTGATGCGATAGCCGCCTTCGACGCGGCGCCCCACACCGGGCGGATTGGTAACCGCGGGCGCAAAGAGATAGGGGCTGCTGCTGCCCCAGGTTTCGCGATGCGCTTCGTCGGGGAGATGCGAGGCGAGCCAATTATGATTGACGACGAACGACGACACCCAGCCGGTCGACATGCAGGCTTCAGCGATCGGAATACTGGCATCGAGAAGATCGATCGGCGTCGCACCCATGCCGCCATAGGCGCGCGGCACCATCAGGTAGAAATATCCCGTTTTCCTGATGGCGGAGATCACCTTGCCGACGGGCCGCCTTATCTCCTCCGCAACCCGCGCATTTTCCCTGATGAGCGGCTGGATTTCGAGAATGCGTTGCCTGACGATGTCAGGCGTTAGCTTCGCCACTTCGACCGGGTCGAGCCAGTCGTCGCCCGCTGGAGCATCCGGTTCCAATATCGCGCGAGAACCAGGCTCGACCATGATATTCCTCATTTTTCTTGCAATCATGTCAGTCACATAGGGTGTCATATTGGGCAAATGGCCCGATTTCCCTATGCTTCAAAACCGGAATGTTCCCTGGACCGTCACCTGACGACCGCGCGTCGTGTTTGAATTGAAGTGCGTGGGAACGTCGCCGATATTGTCCGTGGCGAAGGTATTGATGAGCTTGTCGTTAAGATTGCGCCCGATCAGCGCCAGCGACCAGCGGTCGTCCTCAGGGTGAACGCGAATGAACCCGTTGATCTGCTGATAGGCCTTCTGCCGCGCCAGCGGTTCATTATTGTCATGCGGGAAATAGCCGCTGGTGAAATTGACGTCGCCATTCACCGATACGACCAGATCGGACGTGACGGGGATATCATATGTCGCGCCGATATTGCCCGACCAATCAGGCGCCCTGACAAGCTGCTGACCCGAGAGATCCTGTGTATTGTTCACGCATTGCGCAGCCGCACTAAAGCTGCACGCCGCAGTCGGATAAGACAGATAGCGGGCCCGGTTATACCCCACCGCGCTTTCGAGGATGAGTCCGGGAGCCAACCGCCAGTTTAACGATCCCTCAAGGCCCTGGATGCGAACCGAAGCCGCATTCTTCACGATGAATGACGACGATGCATTATCAAACACAGAGACTTGAAGGTTGGTGTAGGTATAGCGGTAGCCGGTGAGCTGAAGCCGCATCGATCGATCGAGCAGGGTGGCCTTCAGTCCGATTTCGCCGCCCTTGGCCTTTTCCGGCTCGAAGCGGATGTTGCTGTTGTTATAGGAGGACGCCAATAGCTGGGGGCTCGAGAAGCCGCCCGACTTATAACCTGTCTTATAGGCGCCATAGAGGAGAATGTCGGGCGTCACGGACCAGCTGAGCGTCGCTTCGGGCGACACATTCGTGTCCTTCATCTTACCCCCGACGGAGGCGCCCTCGGGCAGGACAATGAAATTGAGAGGGAAAGCCTGGTTGACGAAGTTGTTCGTCGTCAGTGACTTCTTGTTCTCCTTCGTCCAGCGGGCGCCGCCAGACAGTTCGAGCGTATCGGTGATCTTCCAGCGCAGCTGCCCAAAGGCGGAAATGGCCTTGTTCCGGTTGTCACCGACGCGGCTTGTCAGATTATACCATCCCGTCCGGGGATCGGGCAGCGCCGGTATGCCGATAAATCCCAGCAGGATATTGGTGGTGTTTACATATTTCACATGCTCGTAAAATCCGCCGACCGTAAAATTGAGCGGGCCGTCGAAGGAGGAGCTCAGGCGAAGCTCCTGACTGAAGGCATTGTCTTTTTCCTGGCTGAACAAATTGGCCGCCGCCAAGCTGGTATTGTCCAGCGCATCGAACCCGCCTGTCTTCAGGTAGAAATAGCCGGTTACCGAGCTGAGGTTGAAATCGCCCAGATCGTATTTCATCGACAATGTCGAAAGCACCGTATCGACATAGCCATAGGCCTTTCCGTCGCGCGCGCCCGGAAAATTGGCGGCGATTTCCGATGGCAGGCGGCCGGCCGAACGGTTGTGATCGAGCTTGCAGTCACCAAAGGGGTCGGGAGCCGCGCCCGCCCCGCCGGGGCCACCACCCGAGCCGGGCACGGTCTGCCCCGCGAAACATGTCGGCTGATCAAGTGCGTTGATGCCGTCGTTGGTGTTGTGGCCACCCTGGACCTTCAACGTCGCCTGGAAATCGGAAGTCGGCTTCCACTCCACAGTCGCTCGGCCAGCGATGGTTTTCGAGCCACCTTGCCGTCCGATCGCGCTCGGCTGCTGAAACACTGGCTGCCCCGGAATATATAGGCCCGGTGAAAACTGGAAAACACCAGGTCCAGCCCGATTGTGGAGAAAGCCCGCGCTTTTGCTTGCCCGGACCGCGATACGCGCACCCAAGGTCGATGTGACAGGACCGCCCACGGCAGCCTCGATATAGCGCTCGTCCGACACGAACTCATAACCGCCCAGAACCATGCCTTCCAGGCTATTGCCCGGACCCTTGGACGTTATCGAAACAACGCCCGCCGGGCTGTTCTTACCGAAGAACAGCGCCTGCGGTCCTTTTAGTACCTCGACCTGAGCAATATCGAAAAATGCCTGGGCGATGATATGGCCACGCCCGACCGGCATTCCATCGATGTTCACCGCAACCGTCTGCTCCAATCCCGCATCCAGAAAGGAGGAACCCAGTCCGCGGATCGAGAATGTCGCGCCCGAACCCGAATTTCCCTGCACCATCGTCACCTGAGGCACCAGCTGCGCGATCTGGGCAAGGTTCGTCGTGGCCTTGCTTTCGAGCACCGCGCCATTGACTGCAGATACCGCTACCGGGACCTTCATCAGAGACTCTGATTGCTTGCGCGCCGTCACGATAATATCGCCAAGCTGCGCATCGCCAGCACTAATGACCGGAACGCTTTCCTGCTGCTCGACTTCAGCGGCTTGAGCAATATATCCAGCCGGTGCCAGCATGATGGCTACAACCGACGCCTTGGAAAAGAATATCGCCGTTAGTTTAAGCTTGTCGGTCATTCCTTCTACTCCCCCTATTTTTGCATTTAATGCATATTTCTTGTTAATATGCCGGCGATGTCGTATTAATATTGAAAAACTTATTGATATTTATGAAATATTTTCCGCATCGCTCTCGATAAGACCCAGGGATCCATGAACAATTCCGACCCACGCTGACTCATTAATTTTTCAGAACGTATTCTTCTATGCAGAACCTGTCAAGAAATTGCCTTGTCACATGGGCCTGTCATGTCGTCGAAGAAGCCTGTCGCCCTAACCCATCTGTACCGCGCTAGGCCACCTGCGAAACAGGTGCCGACCCCTCGAATCCCTGACTTTGCGCCGTGCTGTGATCACCGGACACTTGCCGTATGACACAAGCTGATGCGCTTGTTCCGCAAAGAGATAATGCGGTCAAATAATTATACAGCATGATCGGATACCTTAAACACATCGAAAACGTGTTTCGTATTTTGCTGCTGGAGTTGGAAAATGGTGGGCGAGAACCATCCTCCCAACGATGCCCGTTCGTGACGGACGGCTCTCACTTTCGGGCGGGCCTGCGGTCAGAAGGCCGAATCCGGAATCGAATAGAGCAGCGCGGCCCCGGCTGTGGCCGATAGCTTCAACCCCCTCGCCTCCTCAACGACATGCGCCAGGTAAAAGCTTGCCGCTGCTCCCTTCATGGCAAGGAAGTCGGAATCGCCGCAAATCCGTTTCGCCACGCGCGCTTGCCGCGCCATCAACCAGCCCGCCGTCATCACCGCACACATTGCCAGCAGCGCAGAACTGCCTGCCAGCCTGTCGGCGGCTGTTTCGGGAAGCTGCGCAACGGCCTCCTCCACATCATCGACAAGGCCCATCAACCGCGGCTCATCAGGCAGCTCCGAACGAATCTCGTCGATCAAGCGGGCCAACACGGCAACGCCGTCCGGCGAAAGCTTCCGCATAACCAGATCCGCGGCCTGAATACCGTTGGTGCCCTCGTAGATCGGCGTGATGCGCGCGTCGCGATAATGCTGCGCGGCACCCGTTTCCTCGATAAATCCCATCCCGCCGTGAATTTGCACGCCCAGACTGGCAACTTCGCAGCCTATCTCTGTACCATATACTTTAACGAGCGGCGTCAGCAGATCGAGACGCGCCTTTGCTTGCGCGTCACCCAGATGCGCGCGATCGACCAGGCCGGCTGCAAAATAGGCGAGCGCCCGCGCGGCTTGGGTAAGCGCCCTCATGCGCAGCAACATGCGCCGTACATCGGGATGCTCAATGATGGCGACGGGCTCTCGAGAAGCACCGCCGGCGCGGCTGCCCTGAATCCGTTCGCGTGCATAAGCCACTGCCTGCTGGCTTGCTCGCTCGGCTATGGCGATACCCTGCAGGCCAACATTGATGCGCGCATTGTTCATCATCGTGAACATTGCCCGCATCCCGCCATTTTCTTGGCCGATCAATTCGCCGTGGCAATCGCCATTGTCACCGAACGCCATCGTACAGGTCGGCGAGGCGCGAATGCCAAGCTTGTGCTCGATCGACACACATCGGACGTCGTTAGGCTCACCAGGCTTTCCCGCATCATCCAACCGATATTTGGGAACGACAAACAATGAGATGCCGCGCGTCCCCTCGGGCGCCTCGGGCGTACGCGCAAGCACGAGGTGGACGATATTATCGGTGAGGTCGTGGTCGCCGAAGGTGATGAATATCTTCTGGCCCTTGATCCGGTAACTCCCGTCCGGCTGTAAGAGCGCCTGGGTTCGCAAAGCGCCGACATCCGAGCCCGCATGAGGCTCCGTCAGGTTCATAGTCGCGCCCCACGCCCCCGAAATGATATCGGGCAACCAGCGCAGCTTCTGCTCGGCCGATCCATGCGCGCCAAGCGCTTCGATCGCGCCGGGTGGCAGCATCAGCATCAGCGAGAAGCCGAGATTTGCCGTGTCGAAATGCTCGAGCACCGCCAGGGCGACGGAAAAGGGAAGTCCTTGGCCGCCATATTCGACCGGCGCCCCTATCGCCGGCCAGCCGCCATCGGCAAAGGCGCGATAGGCCTCGCAGAAACCGGGCGGCATGATGACGCCGCCGGGCGTCCAGCGGGCCCCGGTCTGATCGCCGGCATGATTGAGCGGAGCGAATTTCTCGGCTGCCAAAACACCCGCATGATCAAGGATTGCGTCTATCAGATCTGCTGTCGCGCCCGAGAAACGCTCCGTGGCGCTGAAGTCCTCGATCCTGACGACATGTTCGAGGAGGAAACGCTGTTCAGCGACCACAGGTGTATATGTCAAAGCCAGAAACCCATCATCATGCGAGGGATGTCCCGGGTCATGGCCAGCATCGCCGCCATGGGAACAGATGCTAATCGCTTGTGATCTGCCCCGCAGTACGACGTATCATGTTGATATCGACGGTGGCAGCGCCAGCGGCCACAACCGGCGCGTCGGCGTAGATTTCGCGGACGTGCTCAAGCGAAGCCGCCCGGACGATAGCCAAGCCGCGGCCCTTGACCGCCGGAATGACCCCCGCGAATAAGAGCGCACCCTGCTCCGTCAAACGGGACAGAAAAATGCGCTGCTGATCAAGCAGATGAGGCGTCACTTCGCCCGTCACGCTGATGTCCACCAGATAGAAGTCCTGCGCTTCAGGCATGCCCCAAACTCTCCACAAAACACAAATTCGCGGTGGTGGCATGATAGCTTGACATTTCTTATTACTCAACACATTCCGAAAATATGAAAATGCAGTGTCAACCTGCTTCTGGAGGATAGGGCGTGCCCCAATATCGATCCGCTGGACGGATTCCGCCCAAACGCCATACGCAGATGTATGAAGCGAACGAGCTCGCCTTTGAAGAGATGCACACGCTGCATGGCTTCAGCGACATCTACTCGCTGCTGTATCACCGCTCCGCTCCCACCGAAGTGCTGGAGATATTGCCTGCGCAGTCAATCGGCGCGGCGCCGTGGCCGGAGGCAGGCCACCGCCATCACCTGCTGAACAGCCTTGGCATGACCGGCGGAGGCACTTTTCTGGAGAACCGACGCCCGCTTCTGCAAAATCAGGACATCGTCATCTCGACAGCCTCGCCTGACCGGTCGGATAAGGATTTCTATCGCAACGGGCTGTGTGACGAACTGATCTGCGTCGACAGCGGGGCAGGAGAACTCTGCACGCCTTACGGCACGCTGACCTATGGAAGCGGCGACATGATCGTCGTGCCCCGCGGCACGACCCAGTTTTGGCGGCTGAGCGAAGGTGTCGTCCATCGATTTCTGGTCGTGGAATCGAAGACGACGATAACGCCGCCGGCGCGATATCTGTCGCGACTGGGGCAGTTCAGCTTCCACTCTCCGATTTGCGAACGCGACGTCAGGGGCCCGGAGCTATCGGTGGCACGCAGCGAACGGGGCCGGTTCAAGATCCGCGTAAAAATGGGCGAGGAACTGACCGACTATGTCTACGCCACCCATCCGTTCGATGTGATCGGCTGGGATGGCTATGTCGGCTCTGTTGCAAAAATCGTGAAGCTTGAGCATGCTTGGCGGAGATTGGACGGA
>CAYOZY010000136.1:0-7650 GCA_964408525.1 uncultured Sphingobium sp.
ATTGCACCTTCACGATCAAGGGTGTGGCCAGCCTCCAGCCGCGTCAGGACGTGACGGTCGAAGTGACGCGCAAGGATGGCTCGACCTTCAGCTTCACCGCGCTCTGCCGCATCGATACCGCCAATGAAATCGAATATTTCAACAATGGCGGCATCCTGCACTATGTGCTGAGGAAACTGGCGGCTTGATCTGAACGCGATTTGGAAGGATCAGATGGCGGGGCAGGCGCAGGCTTGCTCCGCCATTTTTCTGTCAGGACAAGCATGACCGAATTCTTCATCGAAATCGCCGGGTGGGTGGGGGCGGTCTGTGTGCTGGGCGCCTATGTGCTGCTGTCCATCGGCAGGCTGTCGAGCAGCTCCGTGCTGTTTCACCTGCTTAATATCATCGGCGCCATCGGTTTCGTCATCAACACATGGTGGCATGGCGCCATCCCGTCCATGGTGCTCAACATCGTCTGGTGCGGCGTGGGGCTATATGCGCTGGCGCAGATTTTCCGGAAGGCGCGCGGCCCCGCCTGAACACTATCCCGGAAGCCCGATCAACGATATTTGCCGCCCATAGCCCGGCTCCTGTTTGTGGCAGGATCGGCGATAGCTGAAGAAGCTGTCCGGCTGGGCATAGGTGTCGTGCCCCAGCGCCGCTATCCGCAACACGCCCGCCGCCGCCAGCCGCGCCGCGACATAGGCTTCGATGTCAAACTGGGCATGGCCCGCGCGGCCATCGGCGAAGAAGCGTTCATTGGCCGGATCGTCCGCTATAAAGCGCGCGCGAAACCCTTCGTCCACTTCATAGGAGGCGCGGGCGATGCACGGGCCGATGGCGCAGGTGATGCGGTCCATTTTCGCCCCCAGCGCCAGCATCGCTTCGAGCGTGCGATCGGTCACGCCCGCAATCGCGCCCTTCCATCCTGCATGCGCCGCGCCGACGACGCCCGCCTGCACATCCGCGAGCACCACCGGCACACAATCCGCCGTCAATATTCCGAGCAACAGCCCCGGCGTCTTGGTGACGAGCGCATCGGCATGGGGGCGCGCATCGTCCGCAAAAGGCGCGGTAACGGCCAGTGCATCGGGCGAATGAACCTGATGCAGCGTGACGAGCTGCGCTCCGGGACTGACGGCCTCGATGGCGCGCCTGCGGTTCTCCGCGATCGCCGCGCGATCGTCATCCGACCCCAGCCCGACATTGAGGCCCGCATGCAGCCCGGTCGAAACCCCGCCGACGCGCCCCAGAAATCCGTGCGGAACGCCCGAAAGCGCCTCGCTCTGCCATATGCCGACGCCATTTTCCGCAAGCTTCATGCCCGGATTCACGCAAACCCCTCCGGCGTCGGCCAGTCCCGGTGCGACAGGCCGAGCACCTTGAACAGGCGCCCCATCTGATCGCGCGCGACAAGCCGCCGCATCGCGCCTTCTATCTCCTTCGCCTGATCCGGCGTGGCCTCCGCCAGCGCCTGCGCCCGCGCGTCGATCCCCAGCAGGGTGAGGAACACGCCTTGCGTAACCGGACCCTTCACGATCAGTTCCTCCTGCCGCGCGGCATTGGCGAGCACCGTGAAATCGACATGGGCGGTCAGATCATTGTCGCCGACCTGAGCGAACGGGTCAGCATAATGATGAAAGCGCACTGCCTGAAGCGAGTCGCCGAGCGAGGGGCCTTCATAGCCATAGTCGATGATGAGAGCGGCGCCGCCCTGCTTCGCCAGCCTGCGCGAAAGGGCGAGCATCGCCGCCGCGCCTGCAACGCAGCTTTCATGGATCGACCCGACCGGCGCATCGCGCAATTCGGCCGGGATGTGGTGGTCCATCACCCGCTGTCCGGCCTGCGGAGCGAGCCGCCCGCCTTCGCCCAGCCCCACCATCATCTCGCGCCAGCCGTCCTCGGTCCTGATCGATTGCTGCACCGGCAAGGCGTCGAAAAATTCATTGGCGACGATCAGCAACGGCCTGTCGGTCGGCAGCGTATCTATATCGTCATGGAACACCGCATGGGGAATATGCGCGGTCTGCCGCTCGCGCAGCACCGGGCTGGTCTCGACGAAATGCACGATCGGCGCGACCCCGGCCTGCGCCATGGCCCGCATCGCATCGGCGGCCAGAGTGCCCCGCCCCGGCCCAAGCTCGACATAATAGGGCGGCTTGCGCTGCCCGGAGCGCAGCCAGACATCGCCGAGCGCCAGCCCGATCAGTTCTCCGAACATCTGGCTGATTTCCGGCGCGGTGGTGAAATCGCCATTGGCGCCCAGGGGATCGCGCGTTCCATAATAATGCGCGTTGGTGAGCGCCATATATTGGGCGAGCGAGATCGGCCCGCCATTGGCGATCGAGCGGGCGAGCTGCTCAGCAAAGCTCAGCTCGCGGCGACCGAAGCCGCCCTCGCCACCCCCGCTCTCACCCGACACTGGCGGTCCCCGCCGTTGCCTCGACGCGCACCCGACGCCCGTTTGCCGTCGCGATCAGGTAAAGCCCGCCGAAAATCATCGGCAGGGTCAGCCATTGGCCCATGTGCAGGCCGGTTTTCGCTGCAAATTCCATGAGCTGGGCATCCGCCTCGCGAAAATATTCGACGCCGAAGCGCGCCAGCCCATAGCCGAGCAGGAAAATGCCGACCAGCTTGCCGGGCTGATAGCGCGCCTGCGTTTTCCAGAAGGCGAACCACAGCACGGCGAACAGCACGACGCCCTCCAGCCCCGCCTCGTAAAGCTGGCTGGGGTGGCGAGGCACATCTCCGCCGGTGGGGAAAATCATCGCCCAGGGCACATCCGTCTCCTTGCCCCACAGCTCGCCGTTGACGAAATTGGCGAGCCGCCCGAAGAACAGGCCGAAGGGCACGGAGCAGGCCACATAATCATGCACCCGCAGCCAGTTGAGCTTTTCCCTGCGCGCCATCCAGAGGATCGCGCAGGTGACGCCGAACACCCCGCCATGAAAGGACATGCCGCCGTTCCAGAGCTTGAATATGCTGATCGGATCGGAGAGGGTTTCAGGCTGATAAAAGAGCACATAGGCGAGCCGCCCACCGATGATGATGCCCAGAGTCGCATAGAAGATCATGTCGTCGGCATGGCGGCGGGCCATGGGCGCCCCCGGCTCGCGGATCAGGCGTAGCAGATACCAGTAGCCGACGAGGATTCCCGACAGATAGGCCAGCGAATACCATTTGATGCCGAAATTGATGCCGATGCCGCTCAGATCGAGCGCGACAGGGTCCAATCCCAGATCTTCGAAACGGATGGCGGAGCTGGCCGCGGTGGCAATTAAGGTGTCGATCAAGGCGGTTCCCCGTAAGTTTATGCGTCCATATCGCAGCCGCCGATGAATGGGAAGGTGCCGTCAGCCGCGCCGCGCCCTGCCCCCCTTCACTCGCCGGTCGCGGACCGTGCGTGTCGGGGACGAAATAGCCTTGCATAATATAAGCATAGTTATTATATGTGCACCTATGGAAACCAATATCGCCTTTCTCTGCTTTGATATCGCACGACTTTTCCGCAAGCGATTCGCCGAAGCCGCGCGGGAGATAGGCGGCACGGGCGCGCAATGGCGCGCTCTTCTGGTGCTCGAACGCCAGCCGGGCATCAATCAGGGCGCATTGGCGGAGCATCTTGATGTCGAGCCGATCACGACCTGCCGGATGGTCGATCGGCTGGAGCAGGCGGGGCTGGTCGAACGCAGGCGGGATCCGGACGACCGCAGGAGCTGGCAACTTTTCGTCACGCCCGCAGCAGCGCCGGTCTTTGCCAAACTGCACGAAATAGGCAAAAAATCATTGGAACAGGCGACTTCGAGCCTGAGCGAGGAAGAGGCCGAGCATCTCACGCGATCCCTTACCCTTGTGCGGGACAATATTGCCATGATCGATGAACAGGGCGATGCCAGGGAGGCAAACCATGGCTGAAGCCGATCCCGCACAATTTCAGGGCGTGGGGGCCCAGTCGCAAATCGGCATCGGGCTTGACGTCGCCGGTGGGCGCGCCAAAGGCATGGGCATGAAGAAACTGGCGCTGATGACATCGCTCCCGATTGCCCTGGCGGCTGTCGGCGCGGGCTATTATCTTCTCACGGCGGGCACTGTTTCCACCGACAATGCCTATGTGAGGCAGGACGTCGTTTCGGTAAGTGCAGACGTTGTGGGCAAGATCGTCTCTGTGGCTGTCCGCGAAAACCAGCATGTGAACAAGGGCGATCTTCTGTTTCGCATCGACCCTGAGCCTTATCGCGTCGCGCTTGCGCAGGCCGATGCACAGATTGCCGCCGCGCAGGTCAATGTCGGGGAGCTGCACAGCAAGTTCAGCAGCACCGGCGTGGACATCGCCAAGGCGCGCAAGGACATCGCCTTTGCCCAGACCGAATATGACCGCCAGCGCAAGCTCGCCGATCAGGGGTTCACCACCAGGGCGCGTCTCGACGCCGCGCGCTATGCGCTGGATGTCGCGCAGGCGAGCCTCAATACCGCTCAAGCCGAGGCCACCGAGGCGCGCAGCGCGCTGGCGACCGGGGGACAGGTGCCGGGGGTAAATCCGCAACTGGCGGCAGCCCGCGCGCAACGCGCGAAAGCCCTTCTGGACTTGAGGCGGACCGAGGTTCGTGCGCCGGTTTCCGGCATGGTGAGCCAGTCCGAACGGCTTCAGATCGGGCAGATGCTTGTCACCGGCCTGCCCGCCGTCAGCATTGTCGCAAACGACGCAAGCTGGGTGGAGGCTAATTTCAAGGAAACGCAGCTCGACAGGCTGAAGCCCGGTCAAAAGGCCAGAATCTCGCTCGACGCTTATAGCGGAATAACGCTCAGGGGGCATGTTGCCAGCATCGGCGGCGGCACGGGTTCGGAATTTTCGATCCTTCCGGCGCAGAACGCCAATGGCAACTGGGTCAAGGTGACGCAGCGCGTTCCGGTGCGCATCAGGATCGATGAGCCGTCGCCTCGCCCGCTGATCGCCGGACTCAGCAGCGACGTGACCGTCTATGTCGACGACTGACGGCGCTGCCGCTTCCTCCGGACACGAAGCGGCAGCGCCCCGTCATACAGGACTGCTCAAGGCGGCGGCCATGATTGCCACCGTGATGCAGGTTCTCGACATGACCATCGCCAATGTAGCCCTGCCGCATATGCAGGCGGCGCTCGGCGCAAGTCAGGAAAGCGTAAGCTGGGTGCTGACCAGTTACATCATCGCCTCGGCCGTGGCCATACCCATAACCGGCTGGCTTTCCGACAGGATCGGCCTGCGGACATTATATCTTTGGTCCGTGGGCGGGTTCGTGGCCGCGTCCATATTGTGCGGGCTGGCGGCGAATATCGAATCGATGGTTTTGTTCCGACTGCTGCAAGGCATATCCGGCGCGTTTCTCTCGCCGCTGGCGCAGACCGTGTTGCTGGACAACACACAGCCGGAAAAGCGCGGACAGGCGATGGCTCTGTTCGGAATGGGAGTTATGCTTGGCCCTATCGCTGGGCCGCTTCTCGGAGGGGCGCTGACCGAAAGCCTGAACTGGCGGTGGATATTCTTTGTGAATGTGCCGATCGGCGTCGTCGCCTTTGCCGGCCTGTGGTTGCGGCTGCCCGAACTGAAACGGCCTGCCCGGTCTTTCGATCTCCTTGGCTTCGCCACGCTGGCGCTGGGGCTGGCGTCTCTTCAACTGATGCTCGACCGCGGGCCGCATCTCGACTGGTTCTCAAGCGCAGAAATCTGGTTCGAGCTGGCGATTGCCGTCTCGGCCCTCTGGGTATTCGCGATTCATATCATGACAAGCCGCAACCCGCTCTATTCCCGCCAGATGCTGACGAACCGCGACCTTGTCGTCGCGGTGGCGCTCATGGGGGTCGTCGGGTTCGTGCTGACCGCGTCCATGGCGTTGCTGCCGGTCATGATGCAAGGGCTGTTGGGCTATCCCGTCATCGATGCGGGGCTATTGCTGGCCATGCGCGGTATCGGCGTGATGATTAGCATGGCGGTGTCCGGTCAGCTTGTCCAGCGTATCGACCCGCGCCTGACTGTCGCCACGGCTTTCGCGATGATCGCGCTGTCTTTCGGGGAAATGTCATACTGGAGCCTCGATGTCGATTGGTGGACGATGGCCATGAACGGCTTCTTACAGGGGTTGGGCATTGGCCTCGTGTTCGTGCCCATATCCACCATGGCATATGTGTCGCTGGCGCAGCGGTTCAGGACCGATGCGGCCGGCCTGCTCAACCTGACACGCTCGATCGGTTCGTCCATTGGCATTTCCGTGGTGATGATGATGCTCACCCACAACAGCGCGGTGAGCCATGCCGACCTTGCCAGTCATATCACGCCCTTCCGGTTGTGGCTCGATCCGGCCCTGCTTGCGCTTCAGGCGCAAATGACGGAAGCGGGCGCGGCGCTCATCGATATGGAAATCAACCGGCAGGCGGCGATGATCGGCTTTCTCGACGATTTCCATATGATGATGGTCATCGTGACATGCATGATACCGCTCTGCCTGTTCATCAGGCGCAGCGAGCCGACCTCTGGCAATCAGCAGGCGAGCATTGCAGACATCGGGCACTGAACCGGTGCAAGTCCCCGTATCAGAACCGCCTGATAAGCCTTTCGACCGAACTCGGCCCTGACGTCGGCTGCTGCGTCCGCTCCTCGCCCACTTCGCGTTCGAGCGCGCTGCGGATGTCCTCCAGCTCATGCTCGGTCATATGCTCGATGCCTATGAACTGGTTGCGCGCCTTGTCCACGGCGCGGATCAGCTCGTCCAGCTTCGCCTGAATGGCGGCGGCATCGCGATTTTGCGAGTTCTGGATCACGAATACCATCAGGAAGGTGATGATCGTCGTCGATGTGTTCACGACGAGCTGCCATGTGTCGGAAAAGCCGAAAAGCGGGCCGGTCAGCGCCCAAAGGACGATAGCGAGTGTGGCGACGATGAACGCCCAGGGCTGGCCCACGGCTGCGGAAACGGCGGTGGCGATGCGGGTGAAGAAACGGTCCATGATGTTCTCCTGCCGCGAACCCGGCGCGTGAAAGGGCTGGCGGTTACGCCCCTGTCATACTATATCGCGCGCCCATGCAAATCCCCGGACATATCGACCCCGTGCCCGTGCCCCGCGCGATAACCCCGCGCGAGGATGGGCGCGTCGATCTGCTCGGCCTGTCGCGAGAGCAGATCCGCGCAGAGCTGGAGGCGGCTGGTCTTGAACCGAAGCAGGCGAAGCTGCGCGCCAAGCAGCTCTTCCACTGGCTCTATCATCGCGGTGAAACCGATTTCGGTGCGATGACCGATCTCGCCAAGCCGATGCGCACATGGATGACCGAGCGTTTCATCGTTGGCCGCCCGCAGGTGGTCGAGGCGCAGGTCAGCTCCGACGGCACCCGCAAATGGCTGCTGCGTTCGGACGACGGGCAGGATTATGAGATGGTGTTCATCCCGGATGCGGACAGGGGCACGCTGTGCGTTTCCTCGCAGGTAGGCTGCACCCTCAATTGCCGCTTCTGTCATACCGGCACGATGCGCCTCGTGCGCAACCTGACGCCCGGCGAGATCGTGGGGCAGGTCATGCTGGCGCGCGATGCGCTGGGCGAGTGGCCGCGCGGGAATATGGCCGGTGCTTCGGACGACGAGGATGACGATGCGCCGCAGTACACGACCGACGGTCGCATGCTCACCAACATCGTGATGATGG
>CAYOZY010000137.1:0-7625 GCA_964408525.1 uncultured Sphingobium sp.
ATATATTGCTCGCCGATCTCGATGCGCTGCTCGAAGCGATCAAGCGCCGCGCCTATGAGCACAAGATGACCCCGACCATCGGTCGCAGCCACGGCATCCACGCCGAGCCGGTCACCTTCGGCCTGACGCTGGCGGAGGCCTATGCGGAGTTTTCACGCTGTAAGGATCGCCTTTCTGCCGCGCGGGCGGACATCGCCACCTGCGCGATTTCGGGAGCGGTCGGCACCTTCGCCAATATCGACCCGCGCGTCGAGGAGCATGTCGCGGCAAAGCTCGGCCTGTCGGTCGAGCCTGTCAGCACGCAGGTCATCCCGCGAGACAGGCACGCGATGTTCTTCGCTACGCTGGGCGTGATCGCCTCGTCCATCGAGCGGCTCGCGATCGAAGTGCGCCACCTGCAACGCACCGAAGTGCTGGAGGCGGAGGAATATTTCTCGCCGGGGCAGAAGGGTTCCTCGGCCTTGCCCGCATGGTGCGCAGCGCCGTCGTGCCCGCGATGGAAAATGTCGCGCTATGGCATGAGCGCGATATCTCGCACAGTTCGGTCGAGCGCTTCATTGGCCCGGATGCAACCATTACGCTCGACTTCGCGCTGGGGCGGCTGACCGGGGTCATCGACAAGCTGCTCATTTACCCCGAACGCATGATGAAGAATCTCGACAAGATGGGCGGCCTTGTCCACTCGCAACGGGTGTTGCTGGCGCTGACGCAGGCGGGCGTCTCCCGTGAGGACAGCTATCGCTATGTCCAGCGCAACGCGATGAAGGTGTGGGAATCGGATGGGCAACTCTCGCTGATGGAGCTGCTCAAGGCCGACCCGGATGTCTCCGCCGCGCTATCCGCGCAGGAGATAGAGGACAGGTTCAACCTCGATTATCACTACAAGCATGTGGATACGATCTTCGCGCGCGTATTCGGCGCCTGACTCCCTCGCATGTAACTCCCGCGCATGAAAAGGGGGCCGAGCTTGCGCCCGGCCCCGAAACCGCTTTTTGGGGGTCGCAGCGGTCAGAGGATGAAATCGCTCGCGCTCAGGCCAGCGGCGTGTTGCAGGTTGATCTGGAAATCGGACTTGCCGTCGCCGTCGACATCGGCAAGCACATAGCTGGACATGACCTTGGCGTTATTTACCACCATCACTTCGCCCGCCGTGCCGCTGAAGCTGCTGACGAACGTGAAGGCATCATCAGCGCCGCCCGCAATGGCATCGATGCCGGACAGGTCGATCTTGTCACCCTGCGCCACCGAGAAATCGGTAATGAAATCGGCCGTCTTGCCGCTCGGCGATTCGAGGATGTCGGTAAACACGAAACGGTCCGCGCCCGCTCCGCCGATCATGCCGTCGCGACCGAGACCGCCCTTAATCACGTCGTCGCCCTTGCCGCCGATGATATAATCGTCGCCGTCATCGCCGGAGAGCTGGTCGTTGCCGTCGCCGCCGTCGATGCGATCGTTCCCCGCGCCGCCGGAAACCTGATCGTCGCCCGATCCGGCCTTCACATTGTCCTTGCCCGAACCGGCCAGAATGATGTCGTTGCCGGCATAGCCAAGGAAGCTCTCGTCAGCTTGGCTTCCGCGCAGGACATCGTCCAGCTCGGTGCCGATCGGATTGGCGTCATCGACATACATGACCAGCAACTGACCCGGCTCAACCGTTGCCGGATCGCCGGAAGCGGTGTGGACCTGTGCATCGAGCAGATAGGCGTGGGTCGTCTCGCTGCCCAGAATGGCGGTGACGTCTATCACGCCCGAACTTTCTTCGTCCTGCGTGATGAAACCCGCGGCACCCGGAGTGAACTGTGCGGGATCAAAACCGGCGATCTGAGTCAACGTGTCGCTGGCGATGTCATATTCCCACACCTTGGCAATGTGAGACTGGTTGCCGGGGTCTTCCTGCAGGATGACCTTTCCGTTCGCGACAGTAAGATTGTCGAACATGTGCTGGCCTTCGTTGCCATCAAGCACCGCCTCGATCGTGCCGCCCGCCTGCGGGTTGGTGAGGTCGGTGAAGGTCGCCTTGTAGAGGCGGCTGTTGCCGGAAAAGCTGTTGGTCGTGGTGAAATAGAGGACATTGGGATTGTCGGGATCCCATGCGCTGTCTTCCGGGCGCAGGAAGCTGGTGACGCCCTCTGCTTCGCTCTCGGCATCGATCTGCGCGCCTGTCATGTTGCTGACACCGCCGTTCACGCCGATTTCCTGAAGGGTGAAGTTGCCCGAAGCGGCGGTCGCATTGGTTTCGTCGGAAAAATTCTCGACCTTGATGCCATAGAAAGCGCCGCCGGCAAGACCCGCCTTTTCAATGTCCGTGCCGGTCGCCTGCTTGTCGCCGACATAGATATAGACCTGGCCGTTGGTGCCATCGTCCGTGGCGGCCACGATGGTCTTGGCCTGCGCATAGGGGTTGGCGGTCAGATTTTCATAGGCCAGATTGCCGAGAAACGGCAACTCATAGGCGTTGCCCACATTGGTGCCGCTGACGATGGTGCCGACGGCGCGCCCTTCCACACCGCTTTCCTCGCCGGTGAGATAGATTCGAGCCTGCGTGCCGAGGCCCGTGGCGGCATCATAAAAGGCAGTCGTTTCAGCCAGATCGGCGGAACAGAAACGGCTGAACGCAGTCGTGCCGGTGACATAGCTGTCGGTCGCATCGTCCCACAGATGAAGCGTCTGCATCGCATCGTCACCCGAAACGACCGCCAGCGTGCTTTTGTCGATGACGATTCGGTCGATATAGGCGCCGATGGAGCCATGGTCATGAACGGTGCCCAGCGAACTGTTATATTCATGGTTCGCAATGACGGTGAACGTGCCGTCACCATTGTCGAACGCGCCAAGGCCGTCGGGTATGCCGCCGAACACGCCAGACGTGCTTCCGGGCAGCGCATCGCCGACCGAGATGATCGAGGTGAACCGAACATTGGGTTCGGCGCCAAGCAGATAGGGCGAAAATGATGAAGAAGGTCCGGTGGTCATGGCAGCATCCCCTGATTGATGGTGGGCGCATGCTATGCTCCTGATCTTACAGGGCCATGAGAGAACCGCGTCGCTTTGGAGACTCTTTCGCAAAAAGCGCGTCACAAATGGTTAACGAAACGGTAACAATCGGTCCGATCATTTCCGCATGGTTTCTTATCTGGTTACCAAATTTCAAGGCTTTGGCGCTAACTCCTCCCACCAAAGAGTCTTTGCCAAAGGAATTGGTTGTGCCCAAAGGTGTAACAATAACCGCCAAGATGCTGGCCGCATTTGCTGCGTTGCTGGCGCTGGTCGCCGCGATAGGCATGTTCGCTATGATGAAGATCGGCGAGGTGAACTCGCTGTCCACCGAAATGCGCTCGCGCACCCTCCCCGCCACGCAGCTGATAGGCGACCTTCACGCCTACACGTCGCAATATCGCATCCAGCAGAGCGGTCATATCACCGCACTAACCCCGGAAGCCAAGGCAAAGGCCGAAAAGATGCTGCGCAACGCCAGCAGCGCGATTTCGGGAATGATGGACGATTATGAACCGCTGCTCCAGACCAAGGAGCAGAAGGCGCTGTTCGCCGATCTCAAGACCAATTGGGCGCAATATGGCCAGTTGACCGACCAGATGGTCGCCCTCTCCAACGCCAATGATCCTGCCGCAAACGACCTGTTCGACGGCGAAGCGCTCGACATGTTCTACATGGTCGAGGACAGCATCCTCCAGCTCATCGATCTCAACCAGAAGGGCGGGCAGGCAATCAGCGCGAAGAGCGAGAAAATCTATGCCGAATCGCACAAGTTGCTGATCGGCGCGATCGGCCTCGGCCTTGTCATCGCCATGACACTGGCCGGATGGTTGATGCAGAATATCGCCAAGCCGGTGAAGAATATGGCCGCATCGGTCGCGCGTCTGGTCGATGGCGACCTTTCGGTCGATGTGCCCGGCATGAAGCGCAAGGACGAACTCGGCAGTCTCGCCCGCGCGCTCGACAGCTTCAAGGATCTGTTCGCCGCCGACAAGGAACGTGCCGAGGCAGAAGCCCGCCGCGCCCGCGAGACGGAAGTTACGATCAACGCAATCGGCAGCGGTCTCTCCGCGCTGGCCAAGGGCAACCTGACCCACCGCGTCGACGACAACACGAGCGGCCCGCTGGCCAAGCTGCACAGCGATTATAACGATGCTGTGTCGCATCTGCTCGATGCGATGGTCGAAATCGTCGACGGCTGCAACACGATCAAGAACGGCACCAACGAGATCGCCCAGGCGTCGGCGGACCTCTCGCTCCGCACCGAGCGTCAGGCCGAGTCGCTGGCCCATACGTCCAAGACGCTGGGCGAGTTCACCGGGTCGGTGAAGCTCGCGGCGGACAACGCCAAGCAGACGAGCAGCCGCCTTGCGATCGCTCGCTCCTCAGCCGAAAAGGTCGACGAGACGGCGAAGCGCGCCGTCGTCGCGATGCGCAACATCGAGGCCTCGTCGAAGGAAATGAACGAGATCATCTCAACCATCGACGGACTTGCGTTCCAGACCAACCTGCTGGCGCTAAACGCCGGTGTCGAGGCCGCCCGCGCGGGTGCTTCGGGCGCTGGCTTCGCGGTGGTCGCGACCGAGGTGCGCCACCTCGCGCAGCGTTCGGCCGAGGCGGCCAACTCGATTCGCCAGCTCGTTGCGACATCGGGCGCGCAGATCACCGAGGGCGTGTCGCTGGTGGAAAACAGCGGCGAGGCGCTGCGCCAGATCGTCACCGAAGTGACGGAGGTTTCCGATCTGATGGACGAAATCGCAGAGGCGGCTGGTCGTCAGGCAGCTGGTCTTACCGAAATTTCCGACATGGTCACCTCCATGGACACCGCCACGCAGCAGAACGCGGCGATGGTGGAGGAAAGCACGGCCAGCTCGCGCAACCTCAGCTCCGAGACCGAACGCCTCTTCGATCAGCTCTCCTTCTTCGAACTGGGCAGGCAGATCGGCTATGGTTCATCGCCCGCCGCCCGCCGCGCGCCGTCCGACGACTGGGCAGAGGAGAAAATGCCCGCCACCGGCGCGACTCCGGTCAGCCATGGCAATCTGGCGCTCGCGATGGACGAGGACGAGTGGTCGGAGTTCTAATTCGGAGCCCTTACCGCACCAGTTGAAATAATATGAATTATCGGGCCCGGCATCATAGGATGTCGGGCCTGACCCATTTATATTACCGAATAAATCTTGCCAGAGCGCGGACCAAAAGTTCGTAAATGCGAAATTTACCATAGCGATAAACCTGCCCTTAGTGCGCTTCCTGTAGGAGCGGACTTACCGGTTCAACCTTCATGTCAAAATGAAGTCAGAAAGGATTACGTACAATGTTCACGAAGTTCTCAGGCAAGGCACTGGTCGCAGCCGCCGCCGTCGCTGCCTTCACCACCCCCGTTTTCGCCCAGCCCGCCGCATGGCAGCAGGCTGTTGCCCGCATGATCGCCTCCAAGCAGACCTATCCGCGCGCCGCCCAGATGCGAGGCGACGAAGGCACTGCCAAGGTGAAGGTATATGTGAGCGCCGCCGGCGCCGTCGAAAAGACCGAGCTGGTCGCTCCCTCCGGTTCGTCGGTGCTTGACCGCGAAGCGCTTGCCCTGCCGACCAAGGCCGGCACCTTCCCGGCCCCTCCGGGTGGCGCGACGACCATCGTCCTGCCGCTGACCTGGAAGCTGATGTAAGAACCCGCCTCTCTTCTTCCTGAAAAGGCTCCGGCCCTCTCTGTTGCTGCCAACGACCGGGTGGCAGGCGGATCGGGACGGAGCCTTTTTCTGTAAATCGCACCATTGGCCCGCATCTGCCCTCTGGCACCGCCTGTAAAAATTGCCTAAGCTGCGCCTTCATTCGCGAGGGTCAGGCATGAACTTTCTGAAAACCGCCTTCTGGGTCATCATCGCGGTCGCGCTGGCGTTGTTCACGAAAGCGAACTGGGATGCGGCAACGCCGCTGGTGCCGGGTCGCGTCGCCATAAAGCTCTGGGGCGAAAGCGTTCTTGAAATGCGCCTGCCGGTGCTGATCCTCACCGCGTTCCTGCTCGGCCTGCTGCCGACATGGCTGTGGGCGCGGACGGTAAAATGGCAGATGCGCCGCAAGCTCGCCAGCGCCGAGCGCGCACTCGCCAGCACCATGCCCGCGCCCTCCCACGCGGATACCGCCGCGCCTTCCTCTGTCGAACCGGGCGCGGCATGAGCAGCCCCGTCTATGTCGCGATCGACACGCCCGACCTGACGCGCGCGCAAAATCTCGCGCGGCAGGTGCGCAACCATGTCGGCGGCATCAAGCTCGGCCTCGAATTCTTCTGCGCCAATGGCCATCATGGCGTGCATGAAATGGCCAAGCTTGGCCTGCCCATCTTCCTCGACCTGAAGCTGCACGACATTCCCAATACGGTCGCCAAGGCGGTGCAGGCGCTCCATGTGCTCGAACCGGCAATCCTTACCGTTCATGCAGCGGGCGGGCGGGCAATGCTGGAGGACGCCAAGGCCGCGGCGGGCATCCACACAAAAGTCGTGGCGGTGACGGTGCTGACCAGCCTCGATGCGACCGACCTCAATGAAATCGGCGTCGCGCGCAGCGCCGCAGCGCAGGTCGAGCGTCTCGCCGATCTGGCGCAGGATGCGGGGCTGGACGGCATAGTCTGTTCAGGTGAAGAGGTGGGGCTGGTGAGGAAACGCTGGCACGACGGCTTTTTCGTGGTGCCCGGAGTGCGCCCCATCGGGGGCAAGATGGGCGACCAGAAGCGCGCCGTAACCCCGCGCGCGGCCATAGACGCCGGCGCCTCGATCATCGTCATCGGTCGCCCGATCGTTCAGGCGAAAGACCCGGATCTCGCCGCACGGGAAATAGAAGCGACGCTTTAGTGCAACCCGGTGGCGCCTAGCTCTCGTCGCCCATCCTGAGCGCGGCGATGAAGGCCTCCTGCGGAATCTGGACCGAGCCATATTCGCGCATCCGCTTCTTGCCCTCTTTCTGCTTCTCCAACAGCTTCTTCTTGCGGGTGATGTCGCCGCCATAGCATTTGGCGGTCACATCCTTGCGCATCGCCGCGATCGTTTCCCGCGCGATCACCTTGCCGCCGATCGCCGCCTGGATCGGGATCTTGAACAGGTGGCGCGGGATCAGGTCTTTCAGGCGCTCGCACATATGACGCCCTCGCGCCTCGGCGGCGGCGCGATGAACGATCATCGAAAGCGCATCGACCGGCTCGTTGTTGACGAGGATGCTCATCTTCACGAGATCGCCCTCGCGGGTGCCGATCTGATGATAATCGAAGCTGGCATAGCCTCGCGAGATGCTCTTGAGGCGATCGTAGAAATCGAACACCACTTCGTTCAAGGGCAGCTCATAGGTGATCTGCGCGCGGCCCCCGACATAGGTGAGGTTCTTCTGGATGCCCCGCCGGTCCTGACAGAGCTTGAGAATCGAACCCAGATATTCGTCGGGCACATAAATGGTCGCCTCGATCCAAGGCTCCTCCATATAGTCGATATGGTTAGCTTCGGGCATGTCGGCGGGGTTGTGGAGCTGGAGCACCTCGCCCTTGTTCATGTGGATGTCGTATACCACCGAGGGCGCGGTAGTGATGAGATCGAGGTCATACTCGCGGGTCAGCCGCTCCTGAATGATCTCAAGGTGTAACAGGCC
>CAYOZY010000138.1:0-6660 GCA_964408525.1 uncultured Sphingobium sp.
TGGCCGAGCGCGTTGGGAGCAAAATATACCGCCAGCGCGAACAGGATGAAGAAGATGCCCGCGCCGAAGCCGTCCTTCGCGGTGTAATAGGGATGGAACGGCAGGGTATCCTGCGGTCCTTTCACCTCAACACCGGTCGGGTTGGAACTGCCGGGAATATGCAGCGCCCAGATGTGCAGGATGATGACGCCCGCGATCACGAAAGGCAGCAGATAATGCAATGAGAAGAAGCGGTTCAATGCGGCGTTTCCGGGCGCGAAACCGCCTAGGAGCCAGGTCTGGATCGGTTCGCCGACCACCGGAATGGCGCCGAACAGGCCGGTAATCACCTTCGCGCCCCAATAGGACATCTGTCCCCACGGCAGCACATAGCCCATGAAGGCGGTCGCCATCATCAGCAGGAAGATGACGAGGCCGAGCAGCCATACCATCTCGCGCGGCGCCTTGTAGGAACCGAAATAGAGGCCACGGAAAATATGAAGATAGACGACGATGAAGAAGAAGCTGGCGCCATTGGCATGGGCATAGCGCATCAGCCAGCCCGCGTTCACATCGCGCATCGTGTGCTCGACCGTGCCGAAAGCAACCAGATCATTGGCGCCGTAATGCATTGCCATGATGATGCCGGTGACGATCTGGATCACCAGCGCGAGGCCAGAGAGCACGCCGAAGTTCCAGAAGAAATTCAGGTTGCGCGGCACCGGATAGCCGCCGCCGACCGCGTTGTAGACGAAGCGCGGAAGCGGCAGGCGCTGGTCGATCCACTGCATCAGCGGAGCCTTGGGGGTATATTCATTTGCCCAGGGAAAACTCATGGATCTGTTCCTCAGCCTACGAGAATAGCGGTGTCGGAAGTGAAGCTGTAGGGCGGCACTTCGAGGTTCTTCGGCGCGGGGCCTTTGCGGATGCGCGCGGCGGTATCATAATGCGAGCCGTGGCACGGGCAGAAATATCCGCCGAACTCGCCCTTGTTCTCGCCCTCCCCAGCACCGAGCGGCACGCAGCCCAGATGGGTGCAGACACCCATGGTGATGAGCCACTGGGTCTTGCCGTCCACGGTGCGCTCTTCCAGCGTCTGCGGGTCGCGCAGGGACGAGACGTCGACCTTGTCGGCCTCGGCGATTTCCTTTGCCGTCAACTGGCGCACGAACAGCGGCTGGCTGCGATAGGTTGTCTTGATGGCCTGCCCCGGCTGGATGCCGGAAAGGTCGACCTCGGTGGTCGCCATGGCGAGAACGTCCGCACTGGGGTTCATCTGGTTTACCAGCGGAAGAACCGCGACAACGCCACCGACTCCCGCGAAACTCACCGCCGCGATGTTGATGAAATCGCGCCGACGGACGCCATCTCCTTCTGCCGATGATCCTTCGCCTGCCGTCTCTTCTAGCGTCGCCATGCATTCAACCCTTGTCGTTCGCGGCCGCGATTCACGGCAAAGAAGCCGCGCCAGCCCTGTTTGCGCTGCATTGCCCATGTCACCGGGCTTTTTCAAGAGGGTTGACGCCATCCGGACGGATTTGGCCGAACGGATTAGACGCGCATGCCCCCCAAGCGCTTTCGCGCGCCTGATAGCCTCCAACTACCCGATTTGCCAACAGCAATTTGACGCTCCGGTGACAAACAGGTTTGCGGCCATTATGCGGGCACCATGCGCATAGCTCTTCATCAGCCCGAAATCGCCGGAAATACAGGCGCGATCATCCGCCTCACCTCCTGTTTTTCAGTTCCGCTCGACATCATCATGCCCTGCGGCTTCGCAGCCTCGGACAAGAGCCTGAAGCGCGCCGCGATGGACTATGGCAATGGCGCGGACATCACGCGCCATGAAAATGCCGACGCTTTTTTCATGGCGAGGGAGGCGGCGGGCGAACGCGTGATCCTTCTGACATCGCATGGCGACACGCGCCTTCCGGATGCGCAATTCCGGGCCACGGACACACTCCTGCTTGGCTCGGAGAGTGCGGGCGTGCCCATCGAGGTTCACGATCGCGCGGACCTGCGCATCAGGATTCCGATGGCGGCAGGCTTTCGGTCCTTGAATATTGCAGTGGCCACGGGCATCGCGCTATCCGAAGCATTGCGACAGACAGGACATTATCCCGAATGAAACCGCTCGACGATCAGCAGCTACGCGCGCGCACTTGGTTCGAAGCGCTGCGCGATCGCATCTGCGCCGAGTTTGAAGCGATCGAACGCGAGGCGGGCAGCGACGCAAGCTTTGTCTATACGCCCTGGGATCGCGAGGACGACGGCGGCGCGGAGAACGGCGGCGGGGGCGTGCGCGGCGTGATGAAGGGCAAGATATTCGAGAAGGTCGGCGTAAACGTCTCGACCGTGGGCGGCGCGTTCTCGACCGATTTCGCGAAAAGCATCAACGGCGCCGATTCGGATAACCCCGAATTTTTCGCGACCGGCATCAGCCTCGTCGCGCATATGGCGAACCCGCATGTTCCCGCCGTGCATATGAACACGCGCTTTTTGCGCACCACGAAAAGCTGGTTTGGCGGCGGGGCGGACCTCAATCCGCCGATCCCTTACGATCAGGACACATCCGATTTCCACAGCGAGATGCGCGCAGCCTGCGATGCGCATGATCCGCACCATTATGACCGCTTCAAAAAATGGGCGGATGACTATTTCTACATCCCCCATCGCAAGGTGCATCGGGGCGTGGGCGGCATTTTCTACGATCATCTCGAATGTGCGGACGACGCCGGGTTTGAAGCCAATTTCGCTTTCACCCGCGCCGTGGGCGAGGCGTTCCTCGCCGCCTTCCCGCCGATCGTGCGGCGGCGCATGGGGCATGAATGGAACGAGGCGGACAAGGCTCGGCAACTCGAATGGCGCGGGCGCTATGCGGAGTTCAATCTGGTCTATGACCGCGGCACGTTGTTCGGCCTCAAGACCGGCGGCAATATCGACGCGATATTGATGAGCCTGCCGCCGCTCGCCACCTGGAACTGAGGGGCGGGCGATGGCGATGACCCCCGTCAGTCCGCACGAGATCGCCACCGTCGTCACCTATCTCGAGATGACGCGCCGCCCCAAGCCGGCGCCGCTGGTCAGCTCGCCCCTGCGCCTCGCGCTGTGGAAGGCGCCTGACCCCGCCAAATATCGCATATTGTTCCGCCGGATAGGCGAACCATGGCTCTGGTTCTCTCGGCTGGTGATCGACGACGACGCGCTCAAGGCGATCATCCACGATCCGCTGGTCGAGATTTATGCTGTGCTCGATCCCAAGGGCATCGAGGTTGGACTGCTGGAACTGGATTTCCGCGAGGAGGCGCGCTGCACCATCGCGTTTTTCGGCCTGGTGACTCAGCTTACGGGGCAAGGCCTAGGCCGCTGGCTGATCTCACAGGCGATGATGCTGGGCTGGCGCAAGCATATAGGCACCATGGCGGTGCAGACCTGCACGCTGGATGATCCCCGTGCGCTCGCGCTCTATCTGAAGGAAGGATTCGCGCCCGTACGCCGGGTGGTGGAGACGTTCGCGGACCCGCGCCTGTCGGGCATATTGCCGCCGACCGCCGCGCCGCATGTGCCGCCCGTCAGGGAAACGGTCGCGGGTTAGCGGAGGCGATCAGGCGGCGGGCGCCGCCTGACGATAAAGCCGGGACGTCATCACGATCAGCACCATCTGGCCCAGCGCCAGCGCCAGCGCCGCGCCGATGTCTCCGGCCTGCCGCCCGACATCCTTGCCCCCGATCGCCAGCCCAAGCAGGCCCAGCAAAAGCTCCGCAACGACCTGCGCCAGCATGATGAGCGCGGTAATGGCGACGATAAACGCAAACAACCGCACCATCTGCCCGCTCGCCATGGCCCAGCTTGCCTTCAGGCTTTGAAGAACCCCATCCCGGCTCGCCACGACATGCGCGTTAAGAAAAAGCAGGCGCACGGAAAATATCAGCGATCCGACGAGGATCATCACCTTGCCGACCACCGGGTTGAGAATTGTCAGCAGCGCCGCCGGCAGTGCTATCGCCAGACCGGCAAGAAGCGCCGCGCCCAGTGCAACCGGCATCCGCCGATAGCCGATCGCAATCGCCTCGCGCACGCTGACGCCCGGCATGAGCGCCAGCGCATAGCAAACGAGCGTCCCGCCCAGCATGATGAGCGAGGAGAGGATGATGACGACCATGCTGAGCGCCGGAATCTGCGGCGGGGAAACGCCCGGCCCCGCAACATAATTGCGCAACTCAGGCGGAATCGACAGGAAGATCGCCGCGAGCGGAACGGCGACGAGCAGCAGCATCACTGGAACCAGCAGGCTGGCCTCGCGCCGTATGAACGCGCTGGCCTCGGTCCACGCCATGTTGATCGATACAGGTTTCATCACCGTCCCACTCTCTTGCCGGGAGCAGTCGCTCCGGCGGCATTATGACAACGCACTTGATGCCGACAACGATCCAAGTCAAGAAAAGCCATGCCTTCAACGATCTTAATCAATAATGTCGAATGGCGCGTCGAGCCGGAGTCCGTGCCCTATCCGCAGGCGCTGGCAGAGATGGAGGAACGCGCGGCAGCGATCTTCGCCGGTGAGGCGGGCGAGCGCGTCTGGCTTATCGAGCATCCCCCGCTTTATACGGCGGGCACCAGCGCGGACAGCGCCGAGCTGCTCGACCCGCGCTTTCCGGTTTACGATGCCGGGCGCGGCGGGCGCTACACCTATCATGGGCCGGGGCAGCGCGTGGGCTATCTCAACATCGACCTGGGCAAACGCGGCAAGGACATCCGCAATTTCGTGCATCATCTCGAAGGCTGGGTGATCGCGGCGCTGGGCGATTTCGGTGTGGAAGCGCGACGAGCCGAAGGGCGCATCGGCATCTGGACCGATAACCGCGAGGGGCGAGAGGCGAAGATCGGCGCCATCGGCGTGCGCGTGCGCCGCTGGGTCACGCTGCATGGCTTTTCGGTGAATATAGACCCCGACCTCTCGCATTTTTCAGGGATCGTGCCCTGCGGCATCGCGGAATTTCCGGTAACGAGCCTCGCCGCGCTGGGCAGGCAGGCGAGCATGGCGGAATTCGACGAGGCGTTGAAGGCGCATTTCCCACGGTTCATCGCCAGCCTGCGCCGCTGCCCCGAAAGCGGGGCTTGTTCCGCTTGAGCAAGCGCCATAGCATGGTTACTGAGATGACAGGAATGTTTCAGGAGACGTTGATGCCCCATTTCCCCTTCGCACTGCGCGGCCTTGTCCTGTCGGCGGCGCTGGCTTTGTCGGCTTGCGGCGGCAGTGGCGGGTCGGGCAATGGCGCGAACGTCGAGCTGAAGGACATGGAGAAGGTCGACGGCACCATCAACGACGCCATGACCGATCTTGACGGGGTGCAGGCCGAAGGAACGGCGATGGCGCCGGGCGCCAATGTCAGCGGCGCGAGCAACGGCGCATCCGCCACGCAGAAGGAAGAGGCCGGCAATGCGGCTTCTTCCGACGAAGAAGTGGTGGCAGACCAGTGAGGCGGCTATTTGGCCGTTCCTTTATCGCCACCGCCGCGCTGCTGTTGGCGGCGGCAAGCTCAAGCGCGAGCGCCCAGCTGTTCTATTCCGCGCCCGATCTTTCCACCCCTCCGGTAACGGGCGCCGAACCGGAGCTTGCCCTCAACCTGCCGGGAGCCAGCGCGGACGAGCTGAAAGCGGGGCTGGTCTGGCATCTGCGCGTGGCGATGAATGTCGCGGCGCTGCAATGCGATTTCGAACCGACGCTGCTTACGGTGAGCAACTACAACGCCGCGCTGGCGCACCACAAGGCGGAACTGGGGCAGAGTTTCGCCACGCTGGGCCGCTATTTCGCGCGGGTGAGTGGCGGAGCCAAATCGGGCGACCGGGCACTCGACCAGTATAATACGCGGATCTACTCTTCCTATTCCACGGTCCATGCACAGAAGGATTTCTGCAACACGATGGGCAGGGTCGGCCGCGAGGCGATCTTCGCCGACCGCGGCGCGCTTTACCGGGTCGCGCAGACACGCATGGGCGAGGTCCGCAAGGCGCTGGTCCCTTCGGGTGAGCGTTACTTCACCAACGCCACTCACGGCTGGCGCGCCACCTTGCCCCTGTTCACCAAAAAATGCTGGAAAAAGGATAGGTTGACGCCTGATTGCGAGAAAGCGTGGGAGAAATATGCGGCCAGCCGCAACCAGTAATCGCCCGCCTTCATTTAAGCCCGACGATCTTGTGGTTTTGCAGGGATAGGCGCCATTGCGGATGCGCCATCACCAGATCGATGCAGGTTTCAAGATGCGCATCCGCCCGGTCATCATCGAGCGGTTGCAGGAGAAAATGAGCGAAATCCCACCTCGCCAGATCATCCAGCCCATGTCCCGGCAATGGCGCGGCGGGCTGTGGCCAGACCAGTTTCAGCTCGTCGCCTGAGCGCTGCACCACTTGGCTGCCCGCCTTGGGGCTGACGCAGACCCAGTCGATGCCCGTATGGACCGGCAAGGTGCCGTTGGTTTCGATGGCGATCTCGAACCCCTCGGCGTGCAGCGCATCGACCAGCGCATCATCGACCTGAAGCATCGGTTCGCCTCCGGTCAGCACGATATAGCGGTGCGCATCTCCCCCGCCCCATTGCGCAGCGGCGGCACGGGCCACATCCTGCGCATCGGCCAACTTGCCTCCGCCGGGACCATTGGTGCCGACAAAATCCGTGTCGCA
>CAYOZY010000138.1:6670-7552 GCA_964408525.1 uncultured Sphingobium sp.
AAGCGACAGACGGCGCTGGCGCGATCAGCTTCCCGCCCGGACCAGAGATTGCACCCGGCAAAACGCAGGAACACCGCCCGACGCCCCGCGCGCATGCCTTCGCCCTGCAATGTGAGGAACATTTCCTTGATCGCGTAGGTCATCGTCCCGCGCTCATGCATACACCGTCGGGTCGGGCAGACCCGCCTCGGCGAAACCCCTGGCGCGGAGGCGGCAGGAATCGCACTGCCCGCAATGCTTGCCATCCGCGGTGGGATCATAGCAGGACCAGCTAAGGCCCGCATTCAGCCCCAGCCGCGCCGCTTCGCGCGCGATGTCGGCCTTGGTCATATGCTGCAAAGGCGTATTGATGCGCACGGGCGCGCCCTCCACGCCCGCCTTGGTGGCAAGCGCTGCCATCGCCTGAAACGCAGCGATGAACTCTTCCCGACAATCGGGATAGCCGGAATAATCGAGCGCATTGACGCCAATGAAGATATCGCGCGCGCCGACGACCTCGGCAAAACCGAGGGTAAGCGACAGGAAGATGGTGTTGCGCGCGGGCACATAGGTGATCGGGATGCCGCCTTCCCCGCTCGCCCCGATTCCATCCTTGGGCACGGCAATGTCGGACGCGGTGAGCGCCGACCCGCCGAACGCCGTCAGATCGAGCGGCAACACGACATGGCGTTCGATACCCAGAGCTGCGGCGATGGCGCGGGCGGACTCCAGCTCGACCCGATGGCGCTGACTATAGTCGATAGTCAGCGCATAAAGACGTAGCCCCGCCTCGCGCGCGAGCGCCGCGGCCACGAAACTGTCCAGCCCGCCCGAAAGCAGGACCACAGCCTTGTTGGCGGAACTGTCGATATGTGCGTTCATGCCCGCGCGCTAGCCCCATAG
>CAYOZY010000139.1:0-1384 GCA_964408525.1 uncultured Sphingobium sp.
GGGCAATGCCACGCTGGCGGTAGGTGAGTTCGCGCCATTGCTCGCCGCGCAGCCGCTCAACATTCGCGCGCGCCTGCTGCTGGCTCGTGCCCAATATGACGACGGGCAATATGCCGACGCGGAGCGCACGCTGTTTCCATTGGTCGAGCGGGCTGACGCGGGCAGCTATGCGCTCGGTCTTGCCGCGCGGATTCACAGGGCGCTGGGCAATGACATGGTCGCGGCCCGTTTCCTCGCCCGTGCCGCCGCCATGGCGTCAGGGCCATCCTCCGTCTATCGCGGTGCAGGCGATCCGACTCAGGTCGTGGCTGCGGCCGATGCCGATCCCGCCGCCGCGGCGCCCAATCTGCGCTATATCCGCTCGCTGCTTGAAGCGGGGCAGGGGCAGGCGGCGCTGGCCCGTGCGCGTAGCCTCGCAGCCGCCAATCCCGGTGCGCCCGCCGCATGGTTAGCTTTGGGGGATTGCCTAATGGCGCTCGGCAAACCTGCCGAAGCCGCCGCCGCTTATGAGCGCGCGGGCAATATGCGCTTCCGCGAGGATGTCGCGCTGCGCATCGTCGATGCATGGCAAAGAGCCGGAAACCGGGCGCGGGCGGAGCGGGCGTTGGGGCTGTTCGTCGCACAGAACCCCATGAATATTGAGGGGCAACGGCTTGCCGCAATCTATCTGCTCGCCGCCGGGCGTCATGATCGCGCTCTTCCTCTGCTCGAAGCTCTGCGCGAACGGCTCGGCAATGAGGACGCGCTGTTGATGGCCAATATCGCCTATGCCTGGATCGGCAAGGGCGATGCGGCGCGCGGGTTGCCCTATGCTGCCCATGCTTATCGTCTCGCGCCGATGAGCGCGGTCGCGGCGGACAGCCTCGGCTGGGCGCTGTTCAAGGCTGGGCGGGCGCCGCAAGCCTCGCTGGAGCTGCTGGAAAAGGCGTCGTCGCTCTCACCCGATGAACCGCTGGTGCAGCGACATCTGGCCGAAGCGAGGGCTGCTTCTAGAGCGCTTTAGGCGACCACTCCGAAACCACCGCATCATAATCCGGCCTTGGCCGTTCCTCCAGATCGCGCGATGGTGTGCCGATGAACATAAAGCCCGCGATCTTTTCATGCGCGGCGCCGAAGGCATCGCGCACCTGCGCATTATAAGTCGCCCAGCCGGTCAGCCATCCCCCCGCAAAGCCCAGCGCATGCGCGCCATGCAGCAGGTTCATCGCCGCGGCGCCTGCCGAAAGCTCCTGCTCCCAGAGCGGGATATGGCTTTCAGTTTTCGGGCTGGACAGCACCACGACCAGCGCAGGCGCCTGATGCGCGAACTGGTGCATCGCCTCTATTTCCAGCCTGCCCGCATCCGGTTTCTCGGCACGGTAGACACGTTCCAGCAGGTCAGCAA
>CAYOZY010000139.1:1394-7464 GCA_964408525.1 uncultured Sphingobium sp.
GTGCGCTCACGATGACGAAGCGCCATGGCGCGAGCTTGCCATGATCGGGCGTGCGCATCGCGACCTCGATCATCTGGCGCAGTTGCGTTGCGTCTGGGCCGGGCGCGGCAAGATCGCGCGGCTTGCCGGATCGGCGGGTGGTGAGCAGGGCGAGCGGGGAGGAGATGTCGTTGAACATGGTCGCTAGATAGTGCGCATCGGACAGCTCTACAATTGGCTTGGCTTTCCGATTTTGGCCGTTAGGCTCCTGCCGCATCAATCTGTTCCGGCCGGCATGTGGGCGGCCTGCCGGAGTGCAAAGGATAAGCGCATGCATTTCAAATCAATGTCGCTGTGGAACGAGGGGGACTGGATCGCCTGCATCGCTGCCCTCGCGCTGTTCGCCGTATTGGCCTTCGGGCTATCGCTTGGTGGGCGCAGGTCGGAAGAGGTGGTTGGACATCCCAAGGGTCTGTTCGTGCTCTTCTATGCAGAGATGTGGGAGCGCTTCTCCTATTATGGCATGCGCGCGCTGCTGATCCTGTATCTCACCCAGTTCTGGCTGTTCACCGATGGCAAGGCATCCCTCATCTATGGGGCCTATACCAGTCTTGTCTATATCACGCCGGTGTTGGGGGGGTATATTGCGGACCGTTATCTTGGTCAGCGCAAGGCGGTATTGTTTGGCGGCATCGTGCTGGCGCTAGGTCATGGTTTCATGGCAGTCGAGGGGCTGCATGGGGTTACGGATCCGGCGGTGAAACAGGCGGACCCGGCTATCAACATCTTCTGGCTGGCGCTTTCGCTCATCATCGTGGGTTCGGGTTTCCTGAAGGCGAATATCTCGGTGATCGTTGGCCAGCTTTACCGGCTTACCGATAGCCGTCGCGACGCCGCCTACACCATCTTCTACATGGGCGTGAATACCGGCGCCGCTCTCGGCACTATCCTCGTCGGGTATCTCGGCCAGACCATCGGCTGGTCCTGGGGATTCGGTCTGGCGGGCATCGGCATGGTGATCGGCCTGATCATTTTCATGCTGGGAAAGCCCGCACTCAAAGGGCGAGGGGAGGCTCCAGCGCCGCTCGGTCGGTCACGCGAGTGGACCCTTTATGGAACAGGTGCGGCAGCCGTTGCTGTGATCTGGCTGCTGGTCCGCTATCAGGACGTGGTTGGGAATTTGCTGCTCGCCGCGGGTGTGGCAATGCTGGGCTATACACTCTATCAGGCTTTCAGGCTGCCCAAGGAGCAGCGTGATCGCATGTTCGCGATCCTGTTCCTGATTGCGCTCAACCCGGTGTTCTGGGGCCTGTTCGAGCAGGCCGGCGGCTCCTTGAATCTCTATACCAACAAATTCGTGGAGCGCGGCGGGGTGCCGACCAGCCTGTTCCAATCGATCAACCCCATCTACATCGTCCTGCTGGGGCCGCTGTTCGCCGGTTTGTGGCAATGGTTGGGCAAGCGGGGGCTGGAGCCTTCGACGCCTGCAAAATTCGCCTATGCGTTGCTTCAGGTGGGACTCGGCTTTCTCGTCTTTGTATGGGGAGCGCACAGTGTCGGTCCGGAAGTCGCGACGCCGGTGCTGTTCGTGTTCCTGATCTATTTGCTGCATACCACGGGTGAACTGTGTCTCTCTCCCGTCGGCCTCTCCGCGATGAACCGGCTGGCGCCCGCGCATCTTGCGAGCTTCATCATGGGCGCATGGTTTTACATGTCGGCGGTCGGCAATTTCGTGGCCGGTAAAATCGGCGAAGCGACGGGCGGCGAAAGCGGCGAGATGACCAAGGAGGCAACCTTGTCGATTTATTCGACGATCGGCTGGTGGGCGATGGGCGTCGGCGTGGTCGTCCTGATACTCGCGCCGTTCGTGAAGCGGCTGATGCATCTCGACAGGCTGAAGGACGAAGGAACGTAAAATCCGCGCTGATCGCTGGAAAGCCGCGCGAAAGCCGCTATAGAAGAGGCGCATTTCAAGGCGGAGCATGATCCCGGCGATGAGCAGGAAATATTTCGGAACCGACGGTATTCGCGGTCGCACCAACCAGTGGCCGATGACTGCCGAACTGGCGATGAAGGTCGGCATGGCGGCGGGGCAGCATTTCCTGCGCGGTAGCCATCGGCATCGCGTCGTCATCGGCAAGGATACGCGGCTTTCGGGCTATATGGTTGAAAATGCGCTGGTCGCCGGCTTTACCTCGGTCGGAATGGATGTGGTGCAGTTCGGCCCGATCCCGACGCCCGCCGTCGCCATGCTCGCCCATTCGATGCGCGCTGACCTTGGCGTCATGATCTCGGCCAGCCACAATCCCTATTATGACAATGGCATTAAGCTGTTCGGGCCGGACGGTTACAAGCTTTCCGATGAGGATGAACTGAAGATCGAAGCGCTACTTGATCAGGCTATTCCGCTGGCCGATTCGAGGGATATCGGCCGCGCACGACGGGTGGAGGATGCGCGCGGGCGCTATATCCACGCGGTCAAATCGAGCTTCCCGGCTGACATGCGCCTCGACGGCCTCAAGATCGTGGTCGATTGCGCCAATGGCGCCGCCTATCAGACCGCACCTTCCGCCCTGTGGGAACTTGGTGCGGAAGTGATCGCGGTCGGCGTGACTCCCGACGGCCTAAACATCAACGATGGCTGCGGCTCCACCGCGCCACTACTCTTGCAGGAAACCGTCGTTTCGGCGGGCGCGGACATCGGCATCGCGCTGGATGGCGATGCGGACCGCCTCATCATTGTCGATGAGAAGGGCGAGATCGTCGATGGCGACCAGATCATGGCGCTAATTGCTTCGAACTGGGCGCGCGCGGGGCGCCTTACGGGCGGTGGTCTTGTCGCCACGGTGATGTCGAACCTTGGGCTTGAACGCTTCCTTGCCGCGCAGGGCATCGGCCTCGTGCGTGCCAAGGTTGGGGACCGCTATGTGCTCGAAGCGATGCGCAGCGGTGGCTATAATGTCGGCGGCGAACAATCTGGCCATATGATCCTCACCGACTATGCGACCACCGGCGATGGCACGATCGCCGCGCTTCAGGTGCTCGCTGCGCTGGTTCGCTCCGGCAAGCCGGCAAGCGAGCTGATGCACCAGTTCGACAAGGTGCCGCAGCTCTTGAAGAATGTTCGCTTTTCGGGCGGCAAGCCGCTCGACCATGCCGATGTGCAGCGCGTGATCGCGCAGGCCGAAACGGAGCTGGCGGGCAGCGGGCGGCTCGTCATCCGTCCTTCCGGCACCGAGCCGGTCATTCGCGTGATGGCCGAGGGCGACCGCGAGGATCAGGTGAAGGACGTGGTGGAGCGCATCTGCGCGGAAGTGGCGCGGGTGGCGGCGTAAATGCTTGAGATGCGCCCGGATTGTGAGAGATGCGGCGCGGACCTGCCCGCCGATGCCGGTGGCGCGTTCATCTGCTCGTTCGAATGTAGCTTTTGTGCGCAATGTGCCGAAGCACTGGACGACAGGTGCCCCAATTGCGGCGGCGAGCTGATGGATCGGCCGACACGCGCGGGCAGAGCGCTGGCGGATAATCCGGCCTCTACTGTGCGTCATTTCAAGGGATGAGTATCGCCGAGGGAGGCAGAGGGCGCGTCCTCATCATAGCCGGGTCGGACAGCGGCGGCGGGGCTGGAATACAGGCGGACATCAAGGCGGTGAGCGCGCTCGGCGGTCATGCGATGACCGCAATCACCTCAATCACCGCGCAGAACACGCTTGGAGTGAGCGCGGTTCACCCCGTGCCTGCGGAAATGGTTCGGGAGCAAATCCTTGCGGTCGTAAACGATATTGGCGTCGATGCCGTCAAGATCGGCATGCTCGGTTCGGCGGCTGTTGCCGAAACGGTATGGGAATTGCTGGTTGGTATGCCGGACGGGCTGCCCATGATATTCGATCCCGTCATGGTCGCGACCAGCGGCTCCGCGCTGGCCGATGCCGACACCATCGCGGCGTTCGAACGCCGGATGCAGATAGCCACCCTTGTCACGCCCAACCTGCCGGAGCTGGCTGCGCTGGGGGGAGAGGCGGCGATGCTCTCTCATGGATGCGCGCTGCTGGTGAAGGGCGGTCATGGGGAAGGGGAGATGCTCACCGATCGGCTTGTCGAGGCGGATGGGACGGAGACTCTCTGGACCGACGCCCGGATCGACACCCCCCATACCCATGGCACCGGCTGCACGCTGGCGAGCGGGATCGCCACCGGCCTTGCGCAGGGGATGAGCTTGCTCGATGCCGTCGCCCGCGCGCGGTGCTATGTTCGCGCTGCCCTGCAATGCGCACCGGGGCTGGGGCAAGGCCATGGGCCGATGGGGTTTCCGATGATAGCTGGAGAGATCAAATAATGCTCAGATTTTCCAACATAATATTGGCAACAGGCCTTTTGTGCTTGATTAATCTTGGCAGTGGCGCCTTTGCGCAGCATCCGTTTGTGCTTCAGAGATTGAAAGAGTGGAACGCCGCCGCGCCGTCGCCTTCGCCTGGAACGTTACTAGCTCAGGTGAAGATTGCCGCTCAGCAAAAATATCCAGAAAACGGGAGCTGTCTGGCGCAAGGCATCATGCTTGTTGCCGTCGAGCCTGCAACAGCCGATCGATACGTGTTCACCGAAGTGGCATTTGGCAGAATGAAAAATGCATGGACTGCTACTGTTCGCCACGATGGATGCGATAATGCGCCGGTTCGTTACATGGTGATGCAGAAGGCTGACGGACAGATGAGCGCTATTCGGGTTAATCGAGGCGTGTCCTACGCTCATGATTCCCTGATTGGGGATACGTTTCCTTATGTTGCATTGGCAGCCCACCCCGTATTGGACCGGGCTGGTATTAAATGCAACACAGATGCGCAGGCAAAACTGGGTGTGATAAGAATTGAGAAGGAAGATACCGATTTGGGGCCTTCGGTTTTTGGAATTCGCTATATCGGTTCATGGACCGAGGTTTGGCCGATAGAATTATGCAAGCGTATTGTAGAAGTGCCGGTCAGATTTACGGCAGATGGTGATGGCGGTGCCCGCTATAATGCGCAGGGTAGCAGGGCTGCCTTGCTACCTCTGTCGGGTAATTGAGTTCAGTGAATGAATTGATCGCCGGGGTGGACGAGGCGGGCAGGGGGCCGCTTGCGGGGCCAGTGGTCGCCGCCGCTGTCATCCTGAACCCAGACGACCCAATTGACGGGCTGGACGACAGCAAGAAGCTCACCGCGAAGCGTCGGGCCGCACTCGAAATCGAAATCCGCGCGCGGGCGCTGGCAGTGGGCGTGGGGCAGGCGAGCGTCGAGGAGATCGACGCGATCAACATATTGCAGGCGACATTCCTCGCCATGACCCGCGCGGTCGAGGCGCTCGGCCCGGAGCCGCGTCATATCCTCGTTGACGGCAACCGGCTGCCCAAATGGCGCTGGCCCTCACAAGCGGTGGTCGGCGGCGATGCGCTGCACCCCTGTATCTCCGCCGCCTCGATCATCGCGAAAGAAATCCGCGACCGCATCATGATCGAGGCGGCGCGCGCGCACCCGCATTATGGCTGGGAGAGCAACAAGGGCTATGGCAGCGCGGCGCATATGGCGGCCCTCAAGATACATGGACCGACGCCGCTGCACCGCCGCAGCTTCGCCCCGGTGGCGCAGATTTGCCTGCTCTGAAAATTATTTTTCCGCAAAATCCGGTGTGAGTCTTTTATGTCACGCCACCAGATATTGAGTCTGTCTTACCGTCAGAGACTCAATATCTCGATCCGTTCACGCTTCGGACTCCTGCTCCGCCTCCGGTAACGAATTATTAACCAAAATTACCGAGCTTGACCCTTGGAATCTAAGGATTCATGCGGTTTTCCTGATTGAAGGGGGAAGTCTCACATGGGTGTTATGGAGAAGGTCGCCACGCGCGCGAAAAAGGCTGCGGCAGCGGTGACGAATGTCGTGGAGGCCGACCGCCTTATCCGAGGCGATTGCATTGCGAAAATGCGTAAGCTGCCTGACGCCTGTATCGACATGATTTTCGCCGATCCGCCCTATAATCTCCAGCTCGGAGGCGATCTCAACCGGCCGGACGGCAGCCATGTCGACGCCGTGACCTACGCCTGGGACAAGTTTGACAG